>JAGVPM010000175.1 GCA_020052235.1 Candidatus Goldiibacteriota bacterium | reverse complement strand
CTCTCCCTCTCCCGCAGCTAACGCCGGGGAGAGGGGATATTATATGATGCTCATTCCTCTCGTTGAGACAGTTGTGACACAGTCTCTTGCGGGAGAGGAATGAATTGTTTTTTAAAAATATCTTTTCCGCCATTTCCTCGCGCGGCCATAATTTCCGCGCCTGCTCCCAATCCCGCTCAATGGCATTTTTAAGCTGTGCCACTCCGGCAAATTTTTTTATGCCCCGCAGGCGTTTATAAAAGCTCACTTCCAAACGCCGCCCGTACAAGCGCCCTTGCCAGCCCGGAATATGCACCTCAATGGTCTCCGGCTCCTGCGCATTAAACGTGGGTTTGCGCCCAATGTGGCATAACGCCGGCCACGCCCGGCCGCCCAGCTGCGCGCGCACCACGTACACGCCCGGCGCGGGAATAATTTCGTGCACGGTTTGCAAATTGGCCGTGGGCAAACCAAAGGCGGCGCCCCGGCCTTCGCCGTGCACCACGCGCCCGTGCAGCGCGTACGGCCACCCCAGCCAGTGATGGGACAATTCCACCTGCCCGGCCGCCACCCGGCTGCGAATGCCCGTGGAACTTATGATGCGGCCCTGAGAGCGCCGCGCCAATACCACCGTAACCCCGAAGCCGTATTTTTTTCCCAGAATTTTTAAAAGCTCCAACGTTCCCCGGCCGCCGCGGCCAAACACAAAATCCTGTCCCACCACCACATGCCGCACCTTCAAGCGACGCACTAAAATTTCGCGCACAAAATCCTCCGGCAGGGTATCGGCCAACTTTTGCGTAAAATGCACGCAAAAAAGTTCCTGCACGCCCAAGCTGCGAAAACGCACCCGGCGTTGCGCCTGCAAGGACAACTGCGGCGGCCGTTTTTCCGGAGCCAAGGTGCCGTGCGGGTGATCGTCAAAGGTAATCACGGCCGCCGGCAATTTCAAACGGCGCGCCCAAGCGGTCAGCTGTTGGATAATGCGTACATGGCCAAGATGCAAACCGTCAAACACACCCAGCGTGACCACGCGGCCGGTCCTATGCGTTCGGGAAAACCCCCGGAATAATTTCATCACGACCCTCCATCCCAATGGAAAACGCGTTCCATGCGCAGCACTCCGCGTTGAAATGCGGCCACGGCCAAGAGCGTGCCTACTTCATCCAAAATCCGGAGCCAGCCCTGCGGCGACATCAGCGGCGTGGTTGCGCACGGCAAGGGTATGCCGTGGTAAACGCGCGACGCATCGCCGGCATTGACTTGAATGGCCGGCAAGTGCGCCAAAGCCTGCGCCGGTGAAATCAAATGTTTGGTCCACTCCCCGGTGGGGCCGGCGGTTTGCAAATGCTCCAAAGGCAGTGCCGCTTCCAGCGTAAACCCGCTGCATTCGGTCCTGACCAGGTGCGACAAATGCGCGCCGCAACCTATGGCCGCGCCCAACTCCGCGGCAATGGAGCGGATATATGTGCCCGCCGAGCAGCGAATCTCCAACTCCAAGCGCGGCGATTCGAACCCGATAAAACGCAATTCATAAATCGTCACTTCGCGCGGCGGCTTGGTAATAGCCCGCCCTTGCCGGGCCAAATCATACAGCCGTTTCCCTTCATGCCACAAGGCGGAAAACGGCGGCGGCGTTTGTTGGATCACGCCCCGAAAGGTGCCCAAGTGCGCTTGCACCGCCTGGTCATCCAAGTGCGGGACGGTTTTTTCTTCCAAGGTTTTGCCCTGCGCGTCCCATGTGTCCGTGCTTCGGCCCAGGGTAATTTGCGCCCGATAGGCTTTCATCCCCGGCAAAAAAGGCATCACCCACGTGCTTTGCTCCACGGCCACCACCAGCAAGCCTTCGGCCGCCGGGTCCAAGGTTCCTGAATGCCCCATGCTGCGAACGTTGAGCCAGTATTTGATTCTGCGTAAAACATCGTTGGAGGTGGGACCGGAAGGTTTGTAAAGCGGTAAAATCCCGCAGATCATAATTATACTTTAAGCGCCATGCTGGTTTCCAAGGCCGCCAAAAGCTTGGCCTGCACCTCGGCCAAAGAGCCGGTCAGCGTGGCCCCGGCCGCGCGCTGATGCCCGCCGCCGCCGAAACTGTACGCAAATGCCGACACATCCACCCGTCCGCGGGAACGAAAAGAAACTTTAATTTTGCCCTCGCGCGTTTCCTGGAAAAAAACCGCCACTTGCACGCCGTCGACGGAGCGGACATAATTGATAAAATTTTCAGTTTGGTTTTCCCGGGCCCCGGCTTGCTTCAGCATGGCCTGGGTCACGGAAAACCAGCCCACGGTTCCCGCGGCATTGAATTGCACGTTTTCCAGCGCCAACCCCAGCAGCGTGAGCGCTTCTTTGGGAACACGTTCATAAATCTGCTCGTTCATATATCCGACTTCCAAGCCCAGCTCCAGCAATTGCGCCACCACCCGGTGCGTGCGGGGCGTGACCGAGGCGTATTTAAAATGCCCGGTGTCCGTGGCAATGGCCGTGTAGATGCCGATGGCCATGCGCTTGTCCACCGGACAATCCAGCGCCATCAGCAGGTCCCAGACTTGTTCCCCGGCGGCCGCGGCCGTGGGGTCGATCATATTGACCGTGCCGTAGCGGGTATTGAAAACATGGTGGTCCAGATTAATGATTTCCTGGGCCGTGCCGGGAATCTGCAAAATGCCGCCCGTGCGCTGTATGTCCGGGCATTCCAGCATAATGGCCACGTCGTAGGTTTTGGCGTGCGGTGTTTCCGCCAGAAAACTTTCATGATTGGGCAAGAAATGATAAATCTCCGGCACCGGGTGCGCATTGACCACGGTCACGGTTTTGCCCATGCAGGTCAGCGCGAGCGACAGGGCGGATTCGCAGCCCAGGCCGTCGCCGTCGGGATTAAGATGCGTGGTTAACAGAAAGGTTTGATTACGGTCAATGATATCCAGCGCCCGTTCAAATTCCTGCAAATAGGCCGGATCTTTTTCCAACTTTTGTTCGACCATGGCTTACGTTGCGTCTCCCTCGCGCTTAATTTCGTTAAGAATCCGGAAAATACGCTCAGCTTTTTCCAATTCTTCATCCATGAAAAATTGCACGTCCGGCGTCACGCGCAGCTCCAGCCGCCGCCCCAGTTCGTGGCGAATGTATCCGTGAGCATGCTGCGCCGCGGCCAAAACCTGGCCGCGTTTCTCCCCGGTTTCGAGGGTATTCAAGTATACTTTGGCTTCACGCAGATCCGGTGAAACCCACGCCCGGGTCACGGTCACCCAGGTAAGGCGCGGGTCGGAAATTTCGCGGCGGAAAATGTCGGATAATTCGCGCACCATCTGCGAGGCCAGCCGATCGGTTCGTTTCGATCCCATGCTCCCTCCTATAGCTTCTGCGCAACCGACTCTAAAACAAACACGTCGAGCACGTCCCCGGCCTGGTAATCGGAAAATCCGGTTACCACAATGCCGCACTCCATGCCCACCGTGACTTCCTTGACATCGTCTTTAAACCGGCGCAAGGATTCGATCTTGCCCGTATGCAGGACCTGGCCGCCGCGCAGCACCCGCGCCTGCGATCCGCGCGTGATCTTGCCCGAGGCCACCTGGGACCCGGCGGTAATTAAGCCCGAAGAAAGCTTGAACGCGGTCCGGACATCGGCGCGTCCCGTGGGAATTTCATGATAGTGCGGCTCCAACAGCCCTTCCATGGCCGCGCGCACATCTTCCGCCGCTTCATAGATGACTTTGTAGATGCGCACATCCACTTCC
The DNA here is from genome assembly GCA_020052235.1 of Candidatus Goldiibacteriota bacterium. Lineage (GTDB taxonomy): Bacteria > Oederibacteriota > JAAXVQ01 > JAAXVQ01 > JAAXVQ01 > JAAXVQ01. The sequence goes on along the minus strand of JAGVPM010000175.1, from coordinate 24,628 downwards.
TCGCGCTTGGCGGCTTCTTCAACATTGGTTTCCGGCCGCACCGTGAAGCCAATGACAATGGCATTGCTGGCCGAGGCCAGGAGAACATCGCTTTCCGTAATGTTGCCCACCGCGCTGTGAATACACGTCAGCTTCACCTTGTCCGTGGACAAGGCTTCCAAGGACTGCTTCAGCACTTCCGCGGAACCCTGCACGTCGGCCTTGATGATGATTTTCAATTCCTTGATATTGCCCTCGGCGATTTGTGAATTCAAATTGTCCAGGGTAATGCGGTGGCTCTTGCGCAGATCCTGTTCGCGCTTGATCATCTGGCGCTTCATGGCAATCTGCTTGGCCAATTTGTCGCTGGCCACCACTTGGAACGTGTCTCCGGCCGAAGGGACCCCGGAGATTCCCAAAATTTCCACGGGCATGCCCGGCCCCACGCTCTCCACCGGCTTGCCGCGGTCATTGTTCAACGCGCGGATGCGCCCGAACTGCACCCCGGTGACAAACGCGTCTCCGACTTTCACCGTGCCCTTTTGCACCAGCACCGAAGCCACGGCGCCGCGTCCGCGGTCCAGTTTGGCTTCAATGACCACGCCCTTGGCCAGGGTGTTGCGGTTGGCTTTTAATTCCAGCATCTCGGCTTCCAGCAAAATCAAATCCAGCAGCGCTTCAATCCCCGTGCGCTGCTTGGCGGAAATCTCGGCAAAAATCGTTTTGCCGCCCCATTCTTCGGGGAGCAAATTGTAATTGGACAGCTCCTGCTTGATGCGCTCGGAACTGACCCCGGGTTTGTCAATCTTATTGACAGCCACGATAATCGGCACATTCGCGGCCTTGGCGTGATTAATGGCTTCAATGGTCTGGGGCTGCACGCCGTCGTCGGCCGCCACCACCAGCACCACCACATCGGTCAGCTGCGCGCCGCGGGCGCGCAAAGCGGTGAACGCTTCGTGACCCGGCGTATCCAAAAACGTCACATCCCCTTTGGGCAGCTTCACCTGATAGGCGCCGATATGCTGCGTGATCCCGCCGGCTTCCCCGTCCATGACATTGGTCGAACGGATCGCGTCCAGCAATGAAGTCTTGCCATGGTTGACGTGGCCCATGATCGTAACCACCGGCGGGCGCGGAGTCAAATCCTCGGGCCGGTCCACTTCTTCTTCCAAGGCGAGCAGATCCTCGCCGTACATTTCTTCCACTTCCAGGCGGTACCCGTATTCCACCAGCAGCACTTCCAGGGTGTCCGTATCCAGGCGCTGGTTGATGGTGGCAAACACGCCCAAGCCCATCAATTTTTTAATCAACTCGGTGACTTTCACGCCTAATTTTTCCGCCACTTCGCCCACGGTGGCCGAACTGGGCATTTTCAGAACTGGCAATTCCTCGACCACGATTGCTTTCACCGGCGGCACCACAGGTGCAGGCGCAGACACCGGCGCGGGATGGCCTTTTTTCTTTGATTCCTTGGGTGTTTTCGGTTCTTCGATAAATTCCAAAGGCACTATGGGCTGCGGCATCAGCGCGGGTTCCATTGTTTCCGCTGCGCGCTCTTCGATCAAGGGTTCGGGTTGATGGGTATGAACAGCCGATGACGGGGTTGCGGCGGCCATCATGCCGGGCACGATAATGTCTTCGGTGATTTCGTCCTCGCCCCAATGCCGTTTAATGTAGGCAACCGTCTCATCTTCGAGCACGCTCATATGGCTCTTAACCTCGATGCGCATCTTCTTCAACTCACCCATGAGCTCTTTCGAGGTCAATTTCAGGTCTTTGGCCAATTCGAACACGCGTACTTTCTGATTCATCCCTTACACCCTCTTCCCTGATCGAAATCTGGTTGTCTTTCTCATCGTAGGGAACGGTTTGAAACCGTTCCCTACCAGGAATATCTATTCGTCTTGCGCGGCCGTGGTGCGTTTTTTACGGCCGCGGGGTTTAGCGGTTCCTTCTGCTTCCGCAGCCGGTGCCGGTTGCGGTTCGCTCGGAGGTATTTCCCCGGACGCTTCCGCAGCCGCGGCTTGATCCAGTCCGGCGAACAAATCCCGCGCGGCCATGACTTTTTCTTCGCGATCCTTTTTCACGGTTTCGCCGCCCAAGCTGGCGAACAATTCCGCAGCCGTGGTGGCTTTCTTGGCGCTCTCCACCGGCGGGAAATAACTTTCAACCACCGCCAATATCTTTTCCGCAGTCTTGGTGCCCACCCCGGGAATTTCGGTCAATTGCTCCAGGGTGACACCCTTCAGCGCCGCCAAATCCGCATACCCGGCGGCTTTAAGTTTCTCCACATTTTTCGCACCCAGCGCCTCAATATCATCCAAGGCCGGAGCCGATTTCAAAAAGGCTTCCTCGGCCTTCTTGCGCAACTCTTCCTGCCGCTGGCTTTCGCTTAAAATATCAATCCGGCGCCCGGTCAATTTCGCGGCCAAACGGACATTTTGCCCGCTCTTGCCAATGGCCAGGGAAAGCTGATCGTCGGGCACCACCACCGTGGCTTGATCGCCGGTCGTGGAGAGCTCGACTTTAAGCACCTTGGCGGGCTGCAGGGCCGATTCCAGCAAAGCGGCGTTGTTTTCCGAGAACGGAATAATATCGATTTTTTCTCCGCGGATCTCGCGCACAATGGCCTGCACGCGCGCGCCTTTAATGCCCACGCAGGCGCCGACCGGATCCACGTTTTTATCCTTGGACAAAACCGCGATCTTGGTCCGCGACCCGGCTTCGCGCGCCACGGATTTAATTTCCACCGTGCCGTCGGAAATTTCCGGCACTTCGGTTTCAAACAAACGCTTGATCAAATTCGGATGCGAGCGCGAAACGATCACTTGCGGGGTGCGGCTGGTCTTGCGCACGTCCACGATCAGCACTTTGACGCGGTCTCCGTTTTGGTAAAATTCCCGCGGCACTTGTTCGCGCACGGGCAGCACGGCCTCGGTATCCCCAAGGTCCATAATGACGTTGCGCTGTTCAATGCGCAAAACCACGCCGTTGATGATTTCGCCCTGACGGCGCATGAATTCCTCGAAAATCGCGTTGCGTTCGGACTCCCGCACCCGCTGCACCACCACCTGTTTGGCGGTCTGCGCGGCAATGCGCCCAAATTCCGAAGGCGCCATGGTCATTTCAACTTCTTCGCCCATAGCGGCGTCGGAACGGACGCGGCGCGCTTCCTCCATGGTCACTTCGCGCCAAGGTTCTTTCACCTCGGTCACGATTATCTTTTTTACCAAGGCGACCAAATCTCCGGTTTCAGCGTTGAAAACCACCCGGATATCCTGAGCCGCGCCGTTATTTTTTCGCGAAGCGGAAATCAAAGCCGCCCGGATGGCCTCAATCAAAACTTCCTTGTCCAATTTGCGCGAACGCTCGATTTGGCGCATCATTTCAATGAGTTGCAAATTCATACAATTCTCCTTTACTGCGAATACCGCGTACTCCCCGCGCTCCAGCGCATTTAAGCCAAAGCCGCCCGGGTGCCGATACTGTCTTTGAGGCGCTTTTACTTGTAAATAAAAAGAGTGGGCATGAAGCTCCCCACTCTTTGAAGGGTTTAGTCGTGAGGCAAATGTAGCACATACCCTGCAAAAGGGGCAAGTAAAAAAATCAGGATGCAGCATCGGATGTCATGCCTGCGTAGGGAACGGTTTCAAACCGTTCCCTACAAAATGTATTCCGACGGCAAACGGCAGGTAATTAATGGGCGAAACGGCAAAAAGGTATTGCATTTCAGGGCGTGTTTGACTAAGCTTTGGCAATATATTCCTTCAAGGTGACGCCATGACGCAAACTAATTCTGAGATCCTCACAGCACTTAGCCGGGCTGCGAAAGCCCCGGTGCTGGAAAACCATTCCCTAAGCGGCGAATGCTCGTTTCGTTTGGGCGGAGCGGCCCAATATTTTTGCAACCCGGCCACGGCCGACACTTTGCGCGCAATCTGGCTGAAAGCCAATGAGTTATCCCTGCCGGTGTTTATCCTCGGCGGAGGTTCCAATGTGCTTTTTAAGGATGAGGGCTTTCCCGGCGTGGTGATTTCCACCAAAAATATGCGCCGCATCACCGCCACCCCCGAAGGCCTGATCACGGCCGGAGCCGGAGCTTTGAACACGGATTTGACTTCCGTGACCATGAAAGTCGGGCTCACGGGGTTTGAATGGGCTTCGGGCCTGCCCGGCACCCTTGGGGGCGGCGTGTTCATGAACGCCAAGTGCTACGGCCATTCCTATGCCGATGTGGTGAAGTCCGTGAAGGCATTCAAAACCGACGGCACCTGGCTGACGCTCTCGGCGCCGGAATGCCATTTTGCCTACAAAGACTCGGTTTTCCAGCACTCGGGCTACATCATCGTCGAATTGGAACTGTTCTTAACCCCCGGCGATCCGAGCGTCATCCAAGCCCTGACCCGCAAAACTTTCGAAGACCGCCAAAAACGCGGACAATTCCTTTACCCTTCCGCAGGGTGCGTGTTTAAAAACGCCTATTCGCTTAACACCCCGGCCGGAAAACTGATTGAAGACTGCGGACTGAAGGGTTATTCCATCGGCGGCGCCAAGGTTTACGAAAAACACGCCAACTTTATCATCAACAGCGGCTCGGCCAGCGCCAAGGACATAACCGACCTGATTGCCTACATAAAAGAGAAGGTCAAGGAAAAACACAACTACCAACTGGAAGAAGAACTGCGGGTGGTTTAAAGGCAGGTCCGGCCAATCAACTTCGTTCCCAATGTCGGTTTTACTTTTTCAAATTCATCAAATATTCAACCAGTTCATAAATTTCCGTTAATGGATTTTGGTCTCCAAGAGATCTGCGCGAATCTTGTTGATGTTTCACTAATCTTTTCGCATTTTTTATCGCAAAATCCGTTCTCTCTTTTGTAATCCCAAATATATCTTCTTTCCCTTTTTGGTAATCAGGAATAAATGTTTTTAATTCTGAAATTACTTCATCACAATCCGACCCAACAGCCGCGACGCAAAATTGTCGAGTCGTATACTTAAAATGTAAAAGTAGCCAAATTTCAAAACACGGAATAGATAATGAACGAAAAAGTTTTTTCCTGTATTTGCCTTGCAATATCTGAATAGCATCATTAAAAGTCGGATGTTTATCCCGATCAAAAACACAATAAACTCTGTCAAAACCACTATCCAGTTTTATTTTTTCAACCGCGCATTTAACTATGCCCCGAGGATCCGAGCCGTGCTTATCCTCACAAATAAGTATATTCGCACTACTCAAGCCGTACGCTTTTTTCAATCCTTCAAAATAATTCGGTTCAGTTTTTGTTCCTTCACAAACAATTAATACCGTATCATACGGTTCTCGTTTTGCTTTCTGGCGTTTAAATGAGCTCTCACCGCGTTCCCGTTTAGATATAAATCTCCGGCTCGCACTCATGAAATTTTTATTTCCCCAATAAACGGCAATGCTCCATAACGACCTTTCAAGTACCCTTTACCCAAGGCCTCACCTTGCCGAGGACTAAATTCCGTCAACGGATATAAATGCGTCGAATTTTCTTTATCTTTTTCAACAAACCACACTTGATCTCGCCGAAAAATATCGGCATCCAGTAACGACGTATCGTGCGTAGTGAAAATTAACTGCGCTCCAGATTTGTTTAACGCAGGGGTATTTACTAATTCAATCAAATGCCGGACCATTAAAGGGTGCAGGCTACTATTTAATTCATCAACAAATACGACTCGTCCTTGCGATAAAATATTCAGCCAAGGAGCCGCAAGAGCGAATAATTTTCGCGTGCCATCCGATTCCTCTTGTAAATCCAAAAACACAGGTTCCGAACTCAAAGTTTTCCTGTGAGCTACTTTAACTCTGGTTTGCATTGACTTCATCATCATTTCTTTAATTTCAGAAGGAAAATCGGATGCAAATTTAAATCGCTCCGGCGAAATGGCTTCTCGTTCTAATTTTATATCTAAAATACTTAAATCCGCTGCCGCCAAAAACGCTTTCACGGCGTCCTTGTTTTCTTCACAAATTTCTTTGGTATACTCGTCCCCTAAAACCTCTCCAAATCCGACATCAAATACGACCAATGTTTTTTCAAACCAATCATACACCGGCTTTAATTGTTCATTATTTAATTGAATAGCTGTAGACAAAAAAAGCGCGTTTTTTCTAGTGGCATTTGCGATCATCTCGCGATTACCCTTAAAGAAACTTCCGAATATCCAATCATGTTTTTCTTTTTCCACATTATATTTTCGTTCAAACCAAACTTGAGGTCTGCCTTTTGGATAAACAGATAACCACTCATTAACAACCATCCTGGGTGAAACCGTAAACCCGTATTGATACCGAATATCAGCCTGCATAAAATGAATTTCAAATTCGCTTGGTTCTTTTTCCGTATTCGCATCAAATAAAAATGGTTTGACTCTAAATGGTTCTCCTTCTTGTTTCGCCTTTGCGGAAGAAAGAACCGTCTCTTCAACAAACTCCATGGCTAAAATAAAATTACTTTTCCCCGCAGCATTAGGTCCATAAATAACTGCAGAATGCACCGCTCTAGGAATATTTTTCAGCCCAGTTTGGAAAGTGTTTTTTTCTAATAATTCTTTACCCTTGTCAGCGACTAAACTTAGAGTTTGTTTTTCTTTAATAGAACGGAAATTTTTGACGCTAAATTCTAATAACATTAGAGACTCCAATAATAAAATCTATTTTAAAATACGTTGGTAACTAATCTACGGGTAATTATTGCATACTTTCGGCAAATTTCAATATTTAATTAATATTAAAGTCATTTTTAATTAACATCTAGGCATGTTTAAAACAAACTCACTTGATCGGTTTTTGGCAGGACTCCCAAACAGCCGTGTTGGGTTAAAATTTCAACCACGTTCTTATTAGCCCCAGTCCGGCGGGACAAATCCTCCACGGACCGGAAAGCGCGCCCCGGGCGCTCGGCCACAATGCGCTCCGCGCACGTAAGCCCCAGGCCCGACAAGGCAATCAGCGGCGGCAGCAATTCATTGGCGGCCGTGATGGTGAACAAGCGGGCGTCGGATTCCATGAGCGAGACCGGGCGGAACGTAATGCCCCGCACCAAGGCTTCGCGCACCACTTCCAAAACCACGGCCGTGTCTTTTTCCTTGGCCGTAAGATCGTCGCGCGACTTCAAACCCTTCAAGTGCTGCACCACGGCCTCGCGTCCCTTGATTACCAGATCCGCATCAAATGCTTCCGCGTTCAGGGAAAAATAATTAGTGTAGAACGCCGCCGGGTGATGCACCTTAAAATACGCAATGCGGAACGCCATGATGCAATACGCCACGGCGTGCGCTTTGGGGAACATGTACTTGATTTTTTTGCACGACTCAATATACCACTCAGGCACGCCGGCCTTTTTCATTTCCGCGTCCTGATCCGCGGCCACGCCCTTGCCCTTGCGCACGTTTTCCATAATTTTAAACGACAAGCTGGGTTCCATGCCTTTGGAAATCAAATAGTTCATAATATCATCGCGCGCCGAAATAACCGAATCCAGGGTCGCGGTCTTATTGGCAATCAAATCCGAGGCATTGTTCAGCCACACGTCCGTGCCGTGGGAAAGGCCGGAAATGCGCACCAGCCCGGAAAACGCGCTGGGTTTGGTCACGTCGAGCATTTGGCGCACAAACTCCGTGCCGAATTCCGGAATGCCCAGCGTGCCCATGTTGGTGCCAATATCTTCCTTGGTCACGTGCAAAGATTCCACGCTGGAAAAAATCTTAATCGTATCAGGATCATCCAAGGGCAGCGAACGCACGTCCAGGCCCGTCAAGTCCCCCAAGCGGCGCAAGGATGTGGGATCATCGTGCCCCAGAATATCCAGTTTCACCAGCGAGTCGTGAATGGCGTGATAGTCAAAGTGCGTGGTAATGATGTCGCTGTCGCGGTCATCGGCCGGGTGCTGGATTGGGGTAAAATCGTAAATCTCCAAATCCTCGGGCACGATCATAATGCCCCCCGGATGCTGGCCCGTGGTTTTCTTGACACCAGTGCAGCCGCGAGTCAGGCGGTTGACCTCAGCCTCGCGCAGCACCAATTTGTGTTCTTCCAAATATTTTTTCACAAACCCGTAGGCAATGCGCGCGGCCACCGTGGAAATGGTTCCGGCTTTGAAAATATGCTCGCGGTCAAAAATTTCCTCCACATACTTGTGCATGCGGGACTGATAATCTCCGGAGAAATTCAAGTCAATATCCGGCACCTTGTCGCCCTTGAACCCCATGAACACTTCAAACGGAATATCAAACCCGTCTTTGGTCAGCAAGGTTTTACAATTCGGGCATTCCCGGTCCGGCAAGTCCGCGCCAATGCGGTGATCCGGATCGAGTTCAAAGAAACGGCAGTTGGGGCACAGGTAGTGACCGGGCAGCGGGTTGACCTCGGTAATGCCCAGCATGGTAGCGGTCAACGAAGACCCGACCGAACCGCGCGAACCGACCAAGTAGCCGTCTTCCATGGATTTTTTCACCAGCTTGCGCGCAATCAAAAACAGCGAAGCGTAGTTGTTGCCATTGATGGCCTTGACCTCGCGCATCAAGCGCGAAAGCACCGCTTCGGGCACCGGGTCGCCGTACTGGGCCTTGGCCTGCGTCACGGCCATTTTTTCCAATTCAGCTTCCGCGTTTTTCAACTTTGGCGGATGAAATGTGCTCTTGATGGGCTGAATGGCTTCCACGCGGTTGGCCAAAGCCTGCGGCGCGTCAATGACCACCTCGCGCGCAGCTTCTTTCCCCAAATACGCGAACTCATCCAGCATCTCATCCGTGGTCTTCAAGTAAAGCGGAGCCTGCATGGCCGCGTCTTCATAGCCCATGCCGAATTGCAGGATCGAGCGGAACACCTCGTCCCCCGGGTCCAGGAAGTGCACGTCCCCGGTGGCCACCACCGGAATATTCAAACGCTTGCCCAATTCGTAAATACGCCGGTTGATGGCCAGCAAATCCTCTTCACTTTTTAAAATGCCCTGGCGCAGCATAAACTGGTTATTCCCGCGCGGCATGATTTCCAGGTAATCATAATTTTTCGCAATGCGTTCCGCTTCTTCTTCCGTGATTCCATCCAGTATGCGCCGGAACAATTCGCCGGTCTCGCACGCCGTGCCCAGGAGCAACCCTGCGCGGTATTGATTGAGCAGCGAACGCGGAATGCGGGGATTGCGGTAGAAATGTTTCAGGTGCGCGTCCGAAACCAGCCGGTACATATTCTTAATGCCCTTGGACTCGGCGATGATGATGCTGATGTGATAAGGGCGCGTGTTCTTATCCTGTGCCCAGTGGTCTTCAACCAAATATCCTTCCATGCCGAACAATACTTTGATTTTATGTTTGGCCGCAGCCATGGCTGCTTCTGGAAACGACTGCACCACGCCATGGTCCGTAATGGCAATGGCCGGATGCCCAAACGCCGCAGCCTGGGCAATCAGCGTCTCCACGCTCGTCAGCCCGTCCATGGCCGAGATCTGCGTATGCGCATGCAGCTCCACGCGTTTCTCCGTAGCCTTGTCCGTGCGCTTGGGTTTGTCGCCGAGCGCGATGTCTTTAATAAAAAGCGTAAGGTCCTGCGTGTACTTGTCAAACTGCACGGTCCCGCGCAAACGCGCGTAAGTTCCCTGCTTCAGCTCAGGCGGCAGTTGCTTGCCCGCATCCACAAAAAAACGGCCGCCAATGGTGCCGGTTTTATCGTACACATCCATAAGCACCAACAAACGCCCGGTGCGCAAAGTTTTGCACTCATAGGCAATCAGCTCGCCCTCAATAACAATGTTGTCTTCTTCCTCAGTAATTTGAATAATCGGTTTCGGCGGCGACGCCACCTTGCGCCCATACACAGGGCGCCAAACCGGACCCGCGGGCTTGCCCGGCGCGCCGGGCACGGGAGCGCTTTCTTCCCCGGCGCTTTCCTGCATCTTGGCCAGCTCGCTCATGATGCGCTGCTGGTAAAGCGCCTCGCGCTTTTGCACTTCCTCGCCGCAATCGCCGATCTCAAAACGCACGGCCACGCTCACACCCACGCGCTCGCTCAAAATACGGCTCATGGTCTCGTCGCCCTGACGGCGCTGCAAGGCGGCCAGGGACATTTCATTGGGCACGGAAATGCGGATACGGTTCCCGTCCCCGTTGCGGAAGCGGGCAATGGAAAGATAGGCACCTGCCATGCTTACATCGCGAGAAAGCAAATCAACCACGTCGGACCAATGTTCGGTTAAATATTGATAGGGGCTGACCCGCCCCTCGGGATAATGCACGTCCCAAACCACGTGAAAATTTTCCGGACTCCCCATGGCCTTGAACAGCTCACACCGCACAATTTCCAGCCCGTCCTTGGGCAAAAGCGCGTTGGAGAACAGGTCTATAGTTAAACACCCGCTGCCCGGCGAAACCAAAACAGCTTGCGGTTCGGCGTTTAAGAGTAGCGTTTTTATGTCGGCGGGAAGTTCCAGGGCTTCGATTAGGGAACGCAACCGGGGCGTGAGCCCTTCGGGTTTTAAACTGACATCAGGACGCATACAGGACTCCCAAGACTTTCAAAACATGGGCCGATTATATTCTCCCCCATTCCCTCCGTCAAGATCAAAGCCGAAAACCCTGGAATTACATGGAAAAATAGATTCATCATTATAGGCAGGTGCGATTTCCCCCCTTCGGAGAAGGGGGGCCAGGGGGGATTCACAAATATCTATCCTATTTTATTACTCCCTCCCATTTGGAAGTCGCAAAACGCGACCTCCAATCAACGGTTACTCTCCCCTTTCGAAGATTGTGTCGTAGCTGAAATTTTATTTTTTTGTCATTTCGAGGTGAAACCGTGAAATCTGCATTGCCTTTATTTATAAGGCATTTATCAGATTTCTCACTTCGTTCGAAATGACAAAAAAACTTATCCTTTCATCACCCGCTCCATCACCAGCTTCAACTCCTCCAACTCAAACGGCTTCGCCAAACACGCCGCTGCCCCCGCCTGCATTGCCTGCACCTCCACCCGCCTTGAAAGCGCCCCAGAAAAGAAAATCACCTTGGGTTGTTTTATCATGCTTTTCACCATTTCCAAAAAATCCAGCCCATTCAAATACGGCATGAGATAGTCCACGCAGATAATGTCCGGCATACGCACAGCCATGAGCGCAAACGCTTCAGGCACGGATGCGGCCAGGGAGACAAGGTACTCGTGCTCCAGCGTCAGGCGCAGGGATTCCAGGAGCATTTCGTGATCGTCGATGAAAAGGATGTGTGACATATTCAGCCTCTTTTAATAATATTCTTGTTTCACAAATTTAATGCCGTAACTCTCTATCGTCATACATTCTCTTAAGAGAACTAATTGGAGATAAAAAAATGCTACTCTTTGGCCATGAAAAATTCACCTAAGACAGTAGCAACAAACATCAAACGTGGAGTGCACCCCGTGGACTGGATCAATATTCAGCCAGTTTTAGGGTGACCTGTCCTAGTGATGCCTTTCGCTTCTTGTCCTGCAATATAGCCTCGAACTCTGCCGGTGGCAAGTACTGAATGCCGGAGTGAACCCGCTTCTGGTTGTAAACCGCTTCGATGAACTGCGGGATTTGCTCCGCGACATCCGTGAAACTTTCATACTCACAGAGATGAACCTCTTCGTTCTTCAAGGTTTTCATGAACGATTCCGCAAATGCATTGTCGTACGGATTGCCTGGGGCAGACATGCTGCCTTGAAATCCATACTCATCCAGAAGCGCCACGTAGTCATCACAGGCGTACTGAACGCCACGGTCCGAATGATGGATTACTCCGGCTCCGGGATTTCGAGCTTCAATAGCCATGCGTAAAGCGGTCACAGTTAATTCATGCCGGATGCTTTTAGAAAGCGCCCAGCCTATCACTCGCCGAGAAAAAAGATCCAAAATAACCGCCAGATAAACAAAGCCGGTCAAGACGCGGATATACGTAATGTCTGAAACCCATACCTGGTTGATACCGGTTACTTCCAAGCCTTTGATCAGATTCGGATAAATCGCGGAACGCGGAACGTGCCAGCGGAACGCGGAACGTGCCAGCCACCGCCTATAGATTTAAAGTTTAAATCCCCTCTTTGACCTTGGCAAGCCATTATTCCGGCTTTTACCTTTTTATATTTTACGCTTTTCTTGACTTAGCTTTGTTTTGGGTTAGCGTGAGATCATGCGTGCCATTATTTGGGCATGGTTTGACCGTTGATTTATTTTCGAACTACTTCACCTGCTCCCTAAAACCTCTGCCGAACCTCCTCCACAAACTCCGACGAGCCAAAGATTTGCAACTTTTCCAATCGCCCATGCAACTCATCGGAAAGTCCATTTTTCTCAATGACAAAAGATAAGTAAAATGCTCGGCGTTTGGTTCTGTTTTTAGCGAGAGCCAAATAGCTGGGGTGGGGTTTCAATGGCAGGATGGGATGAATTTGACCGTAGGCGTAACTCGTAAAACTCGTCAAATGCCAATCAGCAGGATGATCTACCAAGCCGGCTTTAACGGCATTACGGTCAATATAACGCAGACAGGCTAGGGCGTATTGATCGTCTTGCACAATGCATGACCGGAACCGATCGCCCCAAAAGTGCCCTGTTAATTTGTATTTTTTATTAAACACTTTCGCATATAGACTTTTAAACTCACACATAACCTTGGATAAATCCGCTTCATTTTCAATATGAATCAGCATGTGAAAATGATTCATCATAGGGGTGAAGGAATGGATGATTACGCCATATTTGACTAAAACTTTATTCAAGCAGCGGCAAAGCATTTTCTGATCGGCCTTTTTTTTCATGAACAATCGGCGACCATTGGTACGTGAGGTGATGTGATAGGTTAAATCCGGAGCCTTAAGTCGAAGCGGCCTGCCCATGGCTGGAGCCCTCCTGTCATTAAATGGTATTAACCATTCAGACAAGATAAACCAAAAAAAGTTTCAAAAAAAATCAACTTTGTGCCTGGCACCGATTCACGATTCACCCCGATTCCACCCTCCCGCTCCGCACGCCTGCCTCCGAAAGCGTGGATAGTCCGCGTGCCGGCAAGGCATCGTCCGCCATGAGGCACGCGCGCCGGGATGTACAATTCATCCCCGGGATGCAACGGTACAGCCTTGTCCGGCAAGGTCACGGTATATTCCCCGTGCACGCAAACCAGATATTCATCGTATTCATGCGCGTGTTCCGCCGAGCTGCGGTCCGAGTTGCAGGTCCAAAACGCCATTTGGCTGCCGTCCGCACCGTCGAAAACAAATCCTTCAATGTCTTGCGTGTGCTGCGACGCGGATTTGATCCGATTAACCGGTTTTCTCATGAACGCCGGAAACTCCTGCATAAAACCTCCTACGACGGCAAAAATTCACCGATCGTCTCCCATTTCTTTATTTTCCGGTTTAATGCCTCTACCAGGATTCAATCCCACAGTTTATTTAACGCTTCCTAGGGGGCGGGGCATCATAAGCTCATATTCCTAACTCCACTTATAGTTCAGCAAGCACCGGGACTTGCCCTTCACTGCGCACTCCGGATGCTCAATTTGGAGATTTTTTGCTCCGGCATATTCAAGCGCCATGCGCGTCCATCCAATGGTGCCCTGGCACCCGCCCAGGCCGTAAACTTCCGCTCCGTCCAACGCGGCTTCCATTGTGTTTGAAGTCAGCTTCAAGATCGAAAAAGTCCCTGCGCTGAAGTAATGGCTCCAGCTTTGAGGAAAGCGTTTGGCAACGAATGCCGGGCTTCCTATCTTCATAAAAAATCGCATGCTGGCATTTAAATCTTTAAAAGCCGTATGTGCAGCAGCTTCCTGAAAAGCTTGCGCACCAAAATTTTTGGCTGTGAATTCATACATTTGGCAATATATCCGGGCCGGATATTTGGTCATAGGCAATATGGCCGGTTGTTGAAATATTTCCCGAATTTCGGCAGACTCCGGCAAAAGCAATTTCTGAAAAGCCTCCTCGCTGCCGACTTTTTGGATATCCCAGATTTTACCCCACATTACTATTGATCCTCTAACCGTTGCTTGATTTTCTTCCATGGCAATTGCCTCCTCGCGGCCGGACCAATAACCAGACAAAGGTATAAATACCTATACTATCTTCGGACAAAAAACACAAGGTCAATAGGGGCACTTATACCACCGGCTTGCTATTTCGTGCCTGGCACCGATTATGGATTGCGGAAGCGGAGTGGGTTTGTAAAAATCCAACCACTGTGTTACTATTAGCCATTGCCTTATTTCTGCGGCCAAAGGATTCTCCATGCTGCTCTTTTCGCAGATCGCCACAGTCATTTATCTTTTTACGCTCGCTCCCTTTGTTTATCTTAAAGGCAAACGCCACCCCGCGCATATCCATTTTGCTTTCAGCTGCATTGCCATAGGCGTATGGGTGTCCTGCGGCGCCATTTGGAATCACCAAATTTTAAACGGCATTCTGCCGGATACCATGAGCCGTATGGGCGTGGCCAGTGCTTCCTTTTGTTCGGCGTTTCTGCTGCTTTTTTCCTGGCATTTTCCCAGCCGTCATCCGCGGTTCCGGGCTTGGTGGGCAATTCCGGTTTTCGCTTGGGCCGCGCTTATGGCCGCGGCGGCATTTACGCCCTGGAGTGTGAGCAGTTCACAGCTGACGGGACATACGTTTGTGCGCCAATTCGGCCCGCTGTATACGGTGTTCGGCCTGACCAACAGCCTGGCTTTCCTGGCCATCATACTGAACCTGGCGTTGCGCTACCGGCATTTGCACCTGGGGGTGGAGCGCCAAAAGGTCAAACATCTTTTTTTCGGACTGATCATTACGCTGATCATCGTGTTCATCACTATGTTCCTGCTTCCGGCACTGGGCATCCGGGAATTTTTCTTTTTCGGCAATGTCTCGCCCTTGATCTTGGCGGGTTTTACTTCCTATGCCATTATCCGGTACAAAGCCCTGGATATTTCCAGCGTGATCCACAAAACGGTGATCTGGGCGCTGTCTTCCGCCCTGGTGCTGACTCTGCCCTTCCTGGCCATCCGGTTCAGCCGGCTCTGGCTGATCCGCCAGGACAACCTGACCCTGGCTCTGCTCAGCGGTGCGTTCAGCTTCGCGATTCTCGCCTATTACCGCAAAATTCAGCCGCATGTCGACAATTTGTTTCAGAAAAAAACCTACAACCTTTCCAGGGTTTTGGAAGCCTTCAGCCGGGAATTAAGCGTGCTGAAATCCTTGGACGAATTGATCAACGCCATCCGGAAAAATCTGACGCAGGTGCTCTATGCCGGCAACATCACGGTGCTTTTCCGGGATCCCGATGAGCGCTTCCTCCCCCTGCCGGGCGGGCGCATTGCCGGCTATCAGCCGGAGGAACATCAAACATTTTTCAATTGGCTCGAATTCCGGGATGACATCTTGGATTTCGAGGAAGTCCAGATCAGCCCCGCTGTTCCCAACGAAATCCGTCCCCAGGGTGTGGCTTATTTCCAGGCTGTGGATGCCGAGCTGTGCGTTCCCCTGATATATAACCGCCGGCTCATCGGGGTCATAAACATCGGCAAAAAAACCAATCTGGAGGATTTTCATCCGCCGGATTTTCAGCTGCTCGCCATCCTGCGGCACGACATCAGCATTGCGCTCAGCAATTCACAGTTGTTTGAAAAAGTGACCACCCTCAACAGCCAACTCAAATCGTTCAATGAAACACTGGCGCAAAAAGTTTCGCTGCGCACCGCGGACTTGGAAGCGGCTATGGAGAAACTCCGAAAAACCGATCAGCTCAAGACCGACTTCATTTCCATGGTCTCGCACGAATTGCGCACCCCCATGACGGCGGTCAAAGGCGCGCTGGCGCTGGCTTTGGAATCCACCGAAAGCGCCAACCAGGACCCGGTTCTCATCCATCGCCTCATGCTCATGGGCAAATCCAACATCGACCGCCTCATCAACCTGATCGACGACCTGCTGGATCTTGCCAAGCTGGAGGAAGCGCACAAAATCCCCATGAACATCCGGCCGACCAGCCTGCCGCTGGTCCTGCAAAAAACCGCCGACGAACTTGCGCCCCTGCTGCAACGTAAAAAAATCCGTTTGGAGAACCTGGCCGCCGGGCAGGATCTGTACGTGCTTGGCGACCAAGACCGGCTCTTGCAGGTCATGGTCAATCTGCTGGGAAATGCCATCAAATTTTCTCCGGAATCCGGCCTGATCCGCCTGGATGCGGGTAAAACCGGAAATCTGGTTGAGTGTTCGGTGCTGGATCAAGGACCCGGGATCGCGGCCGAAGACCTGGATCGGATTTTCGACAAATTCGGCCAAACCCGGACCCTGACCCTCACCCAAAACAACTTGGAAAGCACCGGGCTGGGACTTTCGATTGCCAAACGGATTATTGAACTCCATCATGGAAAAATTTGGGTGGAAAGCGAACTCGGAAAAGGCAGTTGCTTCAAATTCACCCTGCCATCATCCGAAGCAACTGCCGCTTAAAAGAAACACGCGCAACACGCCAATTTAATTCGCTAAAACCTTCTCGATCACGGCTTTTAATTCTTCCAACTCAAACGGCTTGGCCAAACACGCCGCGGCCCCGGCTTGCAGGGCTTGGGCCGCCAAGCTGTCCGAGAGCACCCCGGAAAAAAAATGACCTTCGGCCGGGCAATTTTGTGCTTCACCATTTCTAAAAAATCCAACCCATCCAAATCCGGCATGAGGTAGTCCACCCCGATAATATCCGGAATGCGCTTGGCCATAAGCTCAAAGGCCTCGGGCACGGACGTGGCCATGGAAACCGTGTACTCGTGCTCCAGGGTCAGGCGCAGGGATTGCAGAAGCATTTCGTGATCGTCAATAAAAAGCACATGCGGCATGCGTATCTTTCCCTTATATTTATTTGCCGTATTTAGCCGCATCTTCCTGCATCCGTCAATAATAATATGGATTGTTTTAACGGCCGGACAAATTAACCGGCGACTTGAACCATGCTATTTTCCGGGATCGGGTGAATTTGGTTGTCCTTTTGAATAAATTCCCCAGGAATGCCGCGGCGTTGTGCAAAATACGGGCCGTTGCCGCCGGAGGGAAATCACCAACAAAAAATCCATTTCCTGGATGCCGGATTGCTGTCATCGTATTCTGCCGATAAATTTTTTATTCCCACGCTTTCCAATGCATATTCCATATATCCCATGGCTTCCAGGCCAAAACTGCGGGGATAATCCGGGTGATTTTCCAATATTAAAACAATTTTTTTACCGCTGATATCAACTTCCGCCTTGGGCGTACCGGTGTCATGATAAATTTTCCAATTTTTACAGTATGTATCCGCAATATTTTTAGGTGATATCACCCGAAGAATAATTTTATAAATACCGGACATGTGGTCTTTGCCGTTTTCCCGTCCCAATTTTCTCAATCCATCCTGATCTCCCGGAAAAACAAGTTGCGCGGCTTTTTCAAAAATTCGATTCGCATAATTCAAAGGAACCCAGCTGATCGGCAATGTTCTTCTGAAAATTTCATTTTCTTTTTCATCCAAGTGTTTAACCAGCTCTTCTTTAAAACCCTTTTTTTCCAAATAGGACCGCAGCCAGGTAATTTCAGTACCTTTGGTATTGCTCATTTTTATTTCTCCCTGATGCCGGGTTAGTTTTGGTCTTAAAAAAGCTTCGACAAGCGGGGGTTAAAGCTTAACAGGCCGCAGACGCCGCAAAACAAGTCAAGCCTTACCCCGGCATTATTTCCCCAACAACACCACCGTGCTGCGCTGGTTGGCAATGTAAACATTCCCGGGCTTCACTTCCACTTCCTGCCCGTCTTCGGAAAAATCAGCACCTGCAGCCAAGCTGGTATCAATCACCCGGTACCACCGTTTGCCCTGCAAGACCGGCAAGTCCACACCCTGCGCACGATAATCGGCATTAAAGATGATGAACAATTGATAATCTCCCGCCGCCGACTTTTCCTCGGCTCCGTCGAGCCGGTAACTAAGCGTGCGCGCTTCGCTGTTTCCCCACTGCGGCGCCTGACCGTCTGTGCCGAACCAGGAAATATCCGGGATGCCGTTGCCGTCGCGATCAACTCCCGTGAGGAATATCCGGCTTTGTAACGTTGTATATTTGCGGGTCAAGGCAATGACTTTTCTGAAAAATACGACCATGTCTTCATTTTGTTTCACCCGGTTCCAATCGAACCAGCTTAAAGGATTATCCTGGCAATAGGCGTTGTTGTTGCCGTTTTGCGTGCGCAGAAACTCGTCGCCGCCGAGAATCATCGGTGTGCCCGCGGAGAACAGGAGCTGACAGATAAGATTCTTCACCTGCTGCTTGCGCAAAGCGATCACGTCCGGGTCCGTGCTTTCGCCTTCCCAGCCGCAATTCCAGGAGTTATTGTCATTGGTCCCGTCATTATTGTTTTCCAGGTTGGCCTCATTGTGCTTGCCGTTGTACGCCACCAAGTCATACAGCGTAAATCCATCGTGACAGGTCACGAAATTGACGCTGTTGTACGCCGAACGGCCGTCGTCGCCGTAAAGGTCGGCCGAGCCGGTCAGGCGGCGGGCCAAGTCCTGCATTTGCCCGGCATCGCCTTTGACGAATTTCCTCGCCGTGTCGCGGAATTTCCCGTTCCACTCGGACCAGTCGATGGGAAAATTGCCGACCTGGTACGTGCCCAAATCCCAGGGCTCGGCAATGAGCTTGACCCGGTTGAGCACCGGGTCCGCGGAAACCGCATCAAAAAAACCGGCTGAGGCATCGAACCCGCTCCCTTCCCGCCCCAGCACGGACGCCAAGTCAAAACGGAATCCGTCCACGTGCATGACTTCCACCCAATACCGGAGTGAATCCATGATAAACCGGATAACGTGGTGATTGGCCACGTTCACGCTGTTGCCGCACCCAGTGTAATTCATGTAATAGCGGCCGGGCTCGGACTCCGGGCCCGCAAGCGAATAGTAGGTGGGATTATCCAGGCCTTTAAAGCTGATGGTCGGGCCGAATTCATTGCCCTCGGCCGTGTGATTGAACACCACATCGAGGATGACTTCAATGCCCGCCTGGTGCAGGGCGCGCACCAGGTGCTTGAATTCCGTGACCTGGCACCGGGGGATGTTTGCGTGGAATAGGAGGATTCGGGGGTAAAGAAACCGATCGTGTTGTACCCCCGATAATTGGTAAGCTTTTTGTTCATGAGAAAATCATCAATGTAAAATTCATGCACGGGTAAAAATTCCACGGCATTGATGCCGAGTTTTTTCAAATAAGGGATTTTTTCAATGAAGCCCAAATAAGTGCCGGGATGCTTCACCCCGGAGGATGCATCGGCCGTGAAGCCTTTCACATGCACCTCATAAATAATGAGTTCCTCCAAGGAACGCAGCGAGGGCGCGTCCCCCTGCCAGTCGAACGCATCATCCACCACAATGGATTTGGGCACCACCGGCGTGCTGTCGCGGGTATCCAGGGACTTGTCGCGCTCCGGTGAATTGGGATCATAGGCCAAAAGCAAATTATCGGTGTTCCGGCATTTGCCGGTCAGGGCTTTGGCGTACGGGTCGATCAGCAGTTTGTGTTCATTAAACCGCAGGCCGTCCCAGGGCCGGAAATCGCCCCGCACCTTATATCCGTACAATTGCCCGGCCTTGAGCCCATGGACAGACGCATGCCGAACATATTTGGTCCGGGTTGCCAGTTGGATCACATCCGTGGGTTGAACCGCATCCGCGCTGTCGAACAACAACAGGAAAACCTCCCGGGCGTTCTGCGAGTAGACCGCGAAATTAACACCGGCGGGCGTTAGGGTGGCCCCCAGGGGGTAGAACAAACCTTGCGAGATTTTTTTATTCGTCGCCTGTTGCAGAGTTGCAGCCATAATGTGTCCTCCTGTCCGGCTTCGCGCGCGTGGCGTAATTTTCGCACAACTGCCTGCTTGGGACAATGCAAAACCGCGCGCAAAATCCCTGCCCCGGCAAGGGCCTGATTTTTTTTAAAACTAAAATTGAATGGGATTGGCAACAATGTTACCATAATAGCCACTTTGGGAGGGATCTATGGAAAACCTTAAAACCGCGCGCCCCGCATCGGTTACGGCCATAAGCTGGGCCTGCATAAGCTTTGGCGTAATTGACCTGTTGCAGATGCTGTTCCCCTTGCTGTTAAAACACATTTCAAAAATCAAATCCCCCGATGTATCAATTCAAGCCCTGTTCATGAATGCCCATTGGCTTGAAGTCACCCTAACGCAAACGCTGCTGTGCCTGCTTATGATTCTGTGCGGTGTTTTTTTTCTCAAAGCCAAAACCTGGGCCCGGATCGGCATAGAAGCAACGGCTTGGGTTTGGCTGATCATCCTGTTCGGCACCTTTTGGTTTACTGCCCAGGAAATCATCGTGCTCGCCAGAACCGCCCAACCCGGCATGCCTATTTACCCCCATATCATCGGAATTTTCCGCAGCAGCCTTTTCACCCTGATCTTTATAACCGCGCTTATTTTTATCATCAAATGGCTGCACGCTGAACCGGTTAAAACTTATTTAAATTCATCAACTCCAAAGGGATAATAGCGCAGAAGGATATATTTCATACAAAGGGGATTATAACCGTGAAAAAAACTTTCCTGTATTTATGTTTAAGCTTGGGTTTATGCACCTTGCCTGCATGGGCTTATGACGAGAATGACTCAGCCGCATCTCCGGCCGTAGCCGAGACCGCGCCGACCCCGGTATCAGAACAAAATCCGGAACAATTCGGCGTTGGTGCCTGCCTCGGCCAGGGCGCGGGATTGGGGGGCGCTTATTTCAAAATCAACCCCATGGATCACCTGGGTTTTGAAGCCACCGTGGGCAAGCGCCTGTTCATGCTTTTGGTCAACGACGACGTTGAAATGTATTGGCCCACGTCCGCAGCCGTAAAAGCCCGTTATTATTTCATGGACCGCACGGGGCGTTTTAACCCCGGCATAGAGGGCGGCGTGATGTTCACCGAAGACTTGGGCACCGGCGGTGAAGCTTCTGGGGTTTTCACCTTCCGCATCAACCGCCACCTGCACTTGGATGCCTCGCTCGGCATCGGCGTCATGCCCAATGCCAAATCCAATCAGATCGACTATTTGGTCAAAGTGCGCGGACGCACGCGCTCATATTATGAAAACAACGTCAACTTCGCCTACGACTCCTCGATCATGCTCTTCTGGGGCTTTGGTATTGCATTTATGTTTTAAATTCAGCAATAATTTCACCGCAGAGGCGCGGAGGGCGCATAGAAATACCCGGAAAATAAAAGCTGGTTACCTTAATGGCATGCTCCGCTAACTCTGCGCCTCTGCGGTGAATACAGGTTTGATTATTTCGGATTTTATTTATTTTATCCCGCCCATCAACAGGGCCAAAATCGCTTTCTGTACGTGCAAACGGTTTTCCGCCTGGTCGAACACGATGGACTGAGGCCCGTCGATCACCTCATCGGTCACTTCCTCGTTGCGGTGCGCGGGCAGGCAGTGCATGAACACGGCCGAGGGCGCCGCATTGGCCATCAATTTGCCGTTGATCTGGAATTTTTTAAACGACCGCAGGCGCTGGGCATGTTCCTTTTCCTGGCCCATGGAAACCCACACGTCCGTGTATACGGCATCCGCGCCCATCACGGCCCGGCCCGGCTCGGCGTTGAAATACAACTCGCCGCCGTTTTTCTCGCGGTCGTTTTCGGAAAATTCAACCGCCTGCTGATCGAGCGAATATTCCGCCGGTGACGACATGACCAGCTGAATCCCGGTCTTGGCCGCGCCGAATACCAGCGAGCGGGCGACATTGTTGCCGTCGCCGACGTACACTAAGCGCAACCCTTTGAGCTTGCCGAACCGTTCCTTCAGCGTCAGCAGATCGGCCAAAATTTGACACGGATGGGAGTAATCGGTCAGGGCATTGATCACCGGAATGCCGGCGGTCTTGGACATTTCCACCACCTTGCGGTGATCGTCGGTCCGTATGGTAATGGCGTCCACATAGCGCGCCAGCACGCGGGCCGTGTCTGCTATGCTCTCGCCCCGGCCCAACTGCAAATCGCGGCCTGCGAGATAATACATCATGCCCCCAAGCTGGTACATGGCCACTTCAAACGAGACCCGCGTCCGGGTGGAACTCTTTTCAAAAATCGCGGCCAGGGTTTTTCCCTTGAGCAGCGGATGCGCCTTCCCGGCTTTTTGCATGGCCTTTAATTCCGCGGCCGTGTCCAGGATCAAATGAATGTCCTGCGGCTGCAGCTGCGCAATGGTGAGCAAACTCGTGACGGAAAGTTTTTTTCCGCCGCTTTTCTTCGCCGGTTTTTTGGCGTGTTCTTTCTTGGCTTTCATGAATTATTCCTCCTTGGCGCGTTCCAACGCTTCAAATACTTGTTTTAAAATAAGGCAAGCTTCATCCACTTCGGGCTTGCCGATAATCAACGGGGGCAACAAACGCAGCACATGTCCGGCCGTGCAATTAATCACCAGTCCTTTTTGCAAGGCCTGCCTGACAGCCTCCGGACCCGAGTGCTTTAATTCCATGCCCAGCATAAGACCCGCACCCCGGACTTCCTTCACCAGGTTGGGATGCTGCGCGGCCAGCTCGCCGAGTTTGGCTGCCAAATACTCGCCCGTGGCCCGGACTTGGTCCAAAAATCCCGGTTTTGACAATTCTTCCAACAGGACGCACCCCGCGGCCGCGGCCACGGGATTGCCGCCAAACGTGGATCCATGGTCCCCAACCTGCAGCGCCGTGGCCACGTCCGCGCGCGTCACCAGGGCGGAAATCGGCAGCCCGCCGCCCAGGGGCTTGGCCACCAGCATGACGTCCGGAGTCACGCCAAACCACTCGTAAGCGTGCCGCGTGCCCAGGCGTCCCAAGCCGCATTGAATTTCATCGAAAATCAACAGCAAATGATTTTGATCGCACAGCGTGCGCAGGGACTGCAAATATTTTTTATCCGCCGGCATCAACCCGCCCTCGCCCTGCACCGGTTCCACCATAATGGCGCAGGTTTGATTGGTGATGCCCGAAGCCACGGCCACGAAGTTGTTAAACGGAACGTATTTGAACCCAGGCAGCATGGGCTCGATGCCTTTGTGATATTTTTCCTGAGCCGTGGCCGTCAGGGCGCCATAGGTCCGGCCGTGAAACGACCCCTTCATGGTAATGATCTCATAGCGTTTCTCATCGGGCCGTTCCCGCTTGGCCCATTTACGCGCCAGCTTGATGGCCAGCTCAATAATCTCGGCGCCGGAATTGGAAAACATTACTTTGTCTCCAAAGGAAGCCTCGGCCAGGCGCTTGGCCAGTTCCACTTGCGGCTCGGTGTAATACAAATTTCCCGTGTGCGGAAGCGCCTGCAGTTGTGCCTGCATGGCCGCCATCTGCGCGGGGTGATTGTACCCCAGGTCCATAACCGCGTGCCCGGAAAAAAAATCCAGATAGGATTTGCCTTCTTTGTCCCACAAACGGCTGCCCTCGCCTTTGACCCAAACCACAGGCTGCCGGTTAAAGGTTTTAGCTATGGAAGACGCTTCCTGATTTATAACTTCTTGCGAATTTTTAAACACCGAATTACTGCTCATAATTAAACCACCATTTCCGTTCCTATGCCCTGGTCCGTGAAAAGTTCCAGCAGCAAGGCATGTGAAATTCTTCCGTCAATAATGTGGGTCTTGCCCACGCCCCCGTTTAACGCCCGCTCACAGGCGCGCACCTTGGGCTGCATGCCGCCCTTGATCACGCCGCGGCCAATCATGTCTTCAATCTCGCGCACCCGCAAGGTTGAAAGCAACGTTGTGGGATCTTTCGGATCAGTTAAAATCCCGGGCACATCGGTTAACAACACCAATTTGTCCGCGTTCAAGGCCACGGCCATGGCCGCGGCCACATCATCGGCATTAATATTGTAGGTGTTCCCCTCGTCATCGCGCCCAATGGGCGCAATGACCGGAATAAACTGGTCGCGGTCGAGCGTGGTGATGACGTCCGGACAAATGTGCGTCACCTCCCCCACAAACCCCAAGTCCACGCCGTCGTTCATTAATTTACGCGCCGTGATTAAATTGCCGGATTTTCCCGACAGCCCTACGGCTGCGCCGCCATGTTGGTTGAGCAGGGCGACAATCTCCTGGTTGAGTTTGCCCACCAGGACCATTTCCGTGATTTCCATAGTCTCGGCATCCGTAACCCGGCGCCCGTCCACAAATTTCACTTCCTTGTTCATTTGCTTCATGGCCTTGGTGATCTCCGGCCCGCCGCCGTGCACGATGACCGGCTTCATGCCCACATACTTCATGAGCACGATGTCCTGCATCACATCCTGCTTCAGCTGCGGTTCGGTCATGGCCGCGCCGCCGTATTTGATCACCACGGTCTTGCCCCAAAACGCCTTGATGTAAGGCAGGGACTCAATCAAGACCTTGGCTTTGGACATTACCTGTTCCACCACACTCACCCCTTAACTAGTTCTTGGTGTAATTTCTTGAATATTCCCCTCCCCAGGATTTGGTGGGAGGGGATGCAGGGGAGGGGGTAAAAGCTTTTTATTTAAAAGCTCGTCCCCTCACCTGCATCCTCTCCCACAAGAGACTGTGTCACAACGTCTGTCCACAGCCTCTAATCACATTCCCCTCCCCAGGGTTGGTGGGAGGGGATGTAGGGGAGGGGGT
>JAGVPM010000169.1 GCA_020052235.1 Candidatus Goldiibacteriota bacterium | reverse complement strand
GTGGCCGTCATGAATCGTAACGGGTGGCCGCCTTGGATCGTAACAGGTGGCCGTCATGAATCGTAGCGGGTGGCCGCCTTGGACCGGCGCACGTAGTAATCGCCGTTATTGGCCAAAGCAGCCAAATTGTCCCCGATTTTAGCGCTCCGGCCAAGCGAGTACCATTCATGCAGCACCAAATTGTAGCCGATTAAACTGCTTCCGTCCGTGGCGAACCAAATATAATCCCCGCTGCCGGTCATGGCCGTCACCGGATTGCCCAGAGGATTGAATTCAAGTTTAACGGACTTGACATCACGGGTTTTCAGATTCATCCAAACCAATTGATCCGAAACCAGCACCAGTAAAAATTGCCCATTGACGGCGAGTTGGGAAATACTTTGCTTGCTGAAATTCCCCACCTCTTTCAGGGTCTGATCGCGCAGTGCATATTCCCACAAACCCGTAGTGGTGCCGATCCAAAGGCTTTCCTGGCTGCGCGCAAACGTTTTGACGGCCGTGTGTTTGAAATTTAAAAAAAACGGCAGGGATGCCAAGGCCCCGTTTTCCCAAAGCGCCATGCCGTCATTAGTGCCGATCCAAACCCGATTGCCGTCAGGCAACAGCGTCCAGATGGTGCTGTCCGCTTCTTTGGCACTTGCCAAATAAAACTTTATTTTTCCGGCCTTGCGGTCAAAACAGCCCAGGCCGCGCCGGGTGCCGAATAAAACCGCGGACTCCGTGGGTGCTATGGACGTAATGGCCGTATCCTGCAAATTTTTCAAAGCTTCCATTTCTTCCCATTGCACTGCGGATTGTGAAACCGAATAGGCGATGAACGGCTGCAAACACCCCAAAGCCGCCAATCCCAAGTTGAAAACTATTTCCCGCATTTTTCGTTCCATGGTTTGCGCCCTTCCTCCGCTTCGGTTAATTCATTGGCCGTACAAACCGCTCACCCGACGGCCGTTATTTCTTATCAAAATAATTTCCCCCAAATTCTTTTTTATAAAATTCAATTTTACTTCGGACGCGTTTGAGATTTTTCTCCAAATTGGGATCGTCCGTTTTGATTTCCCCGGCCCGCTCCCAGGCAACCAGCGCCTCGGGCAAATTGTTTTGCCTGTATTCGTAGATGCCTTGCTGAACATACACTTGAAACAATTGACCGCGGGCCAGGCTTTGCCGGTCGATTTTCAGGCTTTCCGTAAATTGCGCAATCGCCTCGCGGAAATCTTTTTGGTGGTACACCCGCAACCCGGCTTCATAATGTTTGATGGCCAATGCCCGAAGCGCCAGGAGTTCGTCAAACAGCCGGATAATCGGAGCATCGCAATTCTTTTTGCTCACCAAGGGCAAAAGCATCCGCAAGGCCTCGCTCAGGTTGGCGGATTGATATTCATTTTTGGTTTTCCGGAAAATAGCCTGCGTCGATTCCACGAAATTCATTTTAATCCGGATGGCCGTCAGATAGGCCCGGCTGTCGGAAAATTCCGGATCAATCCAAGCAACCCTTTCCAGGATTTTCCGGGCACCGGAATAATTGCGTTTCATAAATAAGGAAATGCCTGCGCGGTAGGGTTCGGTAAGATAGTCATAAATTATCTTTTCGCTCTTCTGCAGGAAATATTTTGCCGCCTGGTGGTCCGGATCGGCCCTTAAGGCAATTTTGAATTGTTGAATGGCTCCCTGATATTTTTTATCATTTATTTCCTTCAAACCGGCGGCAAAATATTCTTCACTGTGGGCCTTCAGCTCCAATTCAATGGCCCGGATGTGCTCCTGGGCCAGCGCCGATCCCGGCTCCAGCAGCAGCACCATCTCCCACGCCTGCAATGCCCGGGCAAACATTTTATCTTTCTCCTGTTTTTCGGCCAAGGCAATATAGTCCCGGCGCTCATCGGCCTTGACGGCATTGACGGGCGCGGGGATCATGTTCACTTGCGCCACGCGCACGCTCAAATGATTGCTCTCGCCGATAAACAATGAATCCTTGCGCAGCGCCACTTCCTGTTCCGCATTGGCCAACGCCGCCTCGGCACCGGGAAGATTGTAAATGGCATCAATGGCGCTGGTAACGTACTCCGGAGCCAGTCGGCTGGCGGAAACTTCCGGTATCCTGGCCGCCGCCATGGGGGCAGCCGGCTTGGATTGCGCTTGTTTTATTTCCTCGAGATACCTGGCCGCCGCCTGATTTTCCGGCTCCAATGCCAATAACTTCAGCCACCATTGCCGCGATGTTTCAAAATCCTCAAAATAATACGCTTTCAACGCTTCGCGATAACATTCTTCGGATGAAAATCCGGGCAAAGCTTCCGCGGTGGAAGTATTGGAAATGGTTGGGGCCGCCACCGGGGATAGTCCGGGCGCAACTGCGGCCGTGATGGAAACCGCTTTGGGTGAATCCACAACCTGGGATTGCCAACGCAATGTCAATCCCAGCCGGTGTGTGCCGTTGCTGTTGCTGAATTCAAGCGGATAACTGTAGGCGTAATCCAACTGAAACTCAATGGGAGAGACCGCGGGCTGATAACAAATGCTCAAGCCGGACGTCAATTGATCCAACGAATAACCCATGCGCAAAGCCAACAAATGCCGGAAAAAATATAGTTCCGTTCCCAGTTTAAAATAATTCAATGAATCGCGCCAATCCCACTCCGCGCTCAGCAGCCATGATGACATAGCGCTCCGGGCCCACGTTTGTTTGAAAGCCGTTCCAACCCGCAAGGTTATAGGCAGCGCTTGTTCGTCAAATAAATTCATTTGCATGGGCAAAATGTTGTCCATCCCGGCACCCAGGCTCCATCCCGGCCATGGGGCCAGCAAAATCCCGGCGTCCATATTCAAGCCAAGCATCCGGCGTTTTTCCGCCAAAATATCCAGCTCATCCGTGAATTCATTGGCTTCCATCTGCCAATGCAAGATTTTTGTATTTATGCCCGCGGAAAGATTTTTTAGTCCAGGAATCAACCGGCCATAGGATAAATTAAAGACATTTTCTTTATAAAAAAACGAACGAAAATTCGACCAGGAAACATTAAAATTACCTGCAATCTCAGAAACCGGGAAGGATACGGAAAGAAAATTATAATTCAGCTGATCGGTTTGCCCGTTGTAGAGTTGCGCATCCATATTGGCATACAAATCCGCATACATGCAGCTGAGCTCAATATTTTTTAATTGGGAAAATCCGGCTGCATTGAAAAGGCCCGCATTGGCATCATCCGCAACCGCCACAAAAGCTTCTCCCATGCCGGCCGACCTGACTCCATAAATCGCGTCTTGAAAATAGGCGTTTGCCGGGGCGCAAAACCACCACAGCATATTAGCGCAGATTAACCAACCTAGGGCCGCACGTTTAAACATCCTATTTCCCATGCTCCCAAAACATGGCGTTTATTCCCGCTCCAATTTCTTTCTATATTATTATCGGTTAAACTGGTTAAAATTTGAGGAAAAACCCGGCCGCTAATCACCGCAGAGACGCAGAGTTCGCAGTACTCCGCGCCTCTGCGGTGAATTCTATATTTTTAGATTGCCGCGGAAATAAACAAGGATTGGGCCAGGTTTTTAACCAGCGGGATGCGCTCGGCCAGGTTGCCCAGGGCAATCACTGGCTTAATCAGGGCATCCGGGGTATTGGGCACCAGGAAGTCGCGGTAGGAAATCCGGACCTGGTTAAACCCGGCTTGCCGGAAAGTGGCGGCCAGGCCTTGGCGGGTAAAAGCCATTTCACCGGGTTCCAAACGCGCCCAAGCGCGCAGTTTGGGGAAAGAAAAAATCAAGAACACGTATGGGTTATACAGGTTGGGCTCCCAAAAAATCAACCGGCCATGGGGATTTAAGATGTTTTTTATTTGCGGAAGGATTTTGGGCAAGTCGTGATATAGACGATGAAGGATTCCATTGCCCACCACATAGTCAAAGGTCCGGCCCAATTGTTGGGGCAGATCATTGCAAGATAAATCCGCGACTCGAAATGACAGGTTTGGCCGGGGAAATTTTTCCCGGGCTGACCGGATAAACGGCCCGCAAATATCCGCGCCCATGACTTGCGCCGAAGTCCGCGCTGCCAACAAGTCGGCCAATTCCCCGGTCCCGCATCCCAATTCAATAATGGACTTCGGTTTGCTAAACTCCATTTCCTGGATCAGGGCTTGAAACCGGCGCCCAGTTCTTATTTCCAGGGCCTTGGTGGGAATAAAGCCCTGATTGTATCCGCGGTCGTCAACGATACTCGCCATGAACATCCTCTTGGGAAGCGCGGACAAATTCGGCAATGCTTTCCTGGGTATCAATGATTTCATGCGCTTTTAGAATGCGCGACCGGATGAACCTGGGCCGGTTTTTGACTTCTTCCAAGATTTTTCCCAAATAATCCCCCAGGATGCTGAGCGAGAACAATTGAATGCCGCCCAACCCCAAGGTCAGCAAAATAATGGTGGTCGCGCCGCGTCCGCCCTCGGGCGGATTGAGCAAATAATGAATCAAGTAAAACAAGGCCAAGGCGCCGCTGAGGGCAAACAGCAGCGCGCCCAGGCGCTGAATATATTCCAGCGGTTTGATGCTGAAAGAAAAAATAGCCTTCTTGGCCCACCAAATATTTTTCATAAAATTATTGGTGGTCTTGCCGAACATGCGCTCCGGGCGCACATAGGGCACGCCGGTTTGCCTGAACCCAATCCAGGCGCGCAAACCGCGCAGAAAAACATCTTTTTCCGAAAACTTAATCAAATGGTCCACGGCTTTGCGGTCAATGAGGGAAAAATCCCCGGCATCCACGGGAATGGGAAAATCCGAGAACTTTTTAAACAGGCGGTAAAACACTTTATAAAAAATCTGCATGTACCAGGCCGCTTCACGCTTGGTGCGCACGCCGTAGACAATTTCGCATCCCTCGTCCCATTTTTTGATAAACTCCGGAATCACCTCGGGCGGGTCCTGCAAGTCGCCGTCCAACAACACCACGGCATCGCCGGTGGCGATTTCCATGCCGCTTAAAAAAGCGGACTGCGAACCGAAATTGCGCGAATGGGAAATGCCGATCACGTGCGAATCCTTCTGGCACAATTGGCGTATTACGTCTTCATCCTCGGCCGGCGAATGGTCGTTAACGAAAATAATTTCGTAATCTATTTTTTGTTCCTGGAACATTTTGCTCAGGCGCTCATGCATGACGGGAATGGCTTGATTATCACGATAACACGCAATGATGGCGGAAACTTTTTTGCCCCGTTCGGGCACCACGCCGAAATAAATCACATCTTGCGCATTTTTCTCCCACTCGGCGGTCAAACGCAGGCCCTCGGCAAAGGTCACCTTTGTTTCCCAGTTCATTTTTTCGCGGGCCAATTGGGGATTGCCGTACCACTCGGAGAGATCCCAGCGGCGGTTGGGCATGCTGCCGAAAACCGGTTCTTCCTTCAAACTGAAAACCTGCCGCGCGGCCAGGGCCGCGTCCTCCAGCGAAGTTTTCACACCCGTGGCAATGTTGACTGAAAGCCCCGGCTCCTTTTGGCACACGGTCAAGGCTGCGCGCACCATGGCCCGCAGGCAATCATCAATGTACACAAAATCGCGCGAGATATGTTTGTTGACCAAGGGCGGATACGCTCCATTAAGGCCGGCGGCCACCAGGCGCGGGATCAAGCGGTCGCGTTCTTCCCAGGGTCCGTAGATGGAATACAACCGCAAATTGACGCAGGGGAAACTTTTAACCTGGCCGAAATATTTGATGAGCAAGCCCACCGACCCTTTGGACACGGCATAGTCGCTGTTGGGGCGCAACTCATCATTTTCCGCCGGAGCCTGGCAGTTAATCCCGTATTCCGAAGAACTGCCGGCTTGCACAAACGCCTCGCAGCCGTTTTCAAACAAGGACTTCATCAAATGGTAAGTGCCCATATAATTGACCAGATGTACGCGGTATCCGTCGTTCTGGCGTTCATACGCGCCATAGGCCGAAAGGTTAAACACCGTGCGCGGGCGCAGGGCCTGAATGCTCTCAGCCACGGCCTTGGCATTGGTGATGTCCAGGTTGATGAAATGTTTGCGCGCCACGTCCGCGGTCAGCTGCAGCAGACGCCAGCTGCGGTCGGTTTGGCGCGACACGGCATATACGTCCTGGCGGTGCTTGAGCAGGGTAAAAAACAATTTGGCGCCAATGAACCCCGAACCACCAACCACCCAGATCGGTCCCTGCAAGCGCCGGATTTCGGCAATGTCCGCTTCGTTGAATACATCCTGGAATAAATTGGCATTATCCATGGGTCAGCTCCCGTAAAACAGCTTGCAGCGACTCCGCATCCAAACCGGAAAGTTGCTGATGATACGCCTGGCTGCCATAGCGCTGGTTGGGATAGCCGCGGGCAAAGGCATGCGCCCACTTGACATGCACGCCGCGCGTGAGCAGCCAATGCGCCACGTGTTCCCCAAGCCCGCCGCGCTGCACGTGCTCTTCCACCACCAATACTTTGTGCGTGCGTGCCGCGCTCTCGGCCAAAGCTGTTCCCCAATCGCTGACAGGCAATTCTGAAATCGCAAACACGTCGGCACTCAGGTTCAGCGCACTGCACGCCGCGAGCGCGTTGAGCAGCACGGGGCCTATACCCACCACGGTCACCGCATGCCCCGCAGTCAAGCGGCGCACGGGTGCATACGCTTGCGCCGCATCCACCCCAACAGGCGCGGCGCCAAACCCCAAACGCAAATACGCCGACCCGGCATACGCGCTCATGGCCTGGCATACGCTTTTCACATCTTCATTGCTATACGGAACAAAACACCGCAGGTTGGGAAACGAGGACAACACGGCCAAGTCTTCCAGCGCATGATGCGTGGCCCCCATGATGCCGTAACCGTATCCGCCTCCGTTGCCCACAATTTTCACATTCATATTGTGCAGGCCAACATCCAGCCGGATTTGCTCAGCCGGGCGGAAAACGATAAACGGGGCAATGCTGTAGCAAAAAGGCTTAAGCCCCTGCTGCGCCATGCCCGCGGCCAGGGAAATCATATTTTGCTCGCTGACTCCGGCATTAACAAACCGTGTTCCCATGGCAGCCTGCACATTTTCCAACGCCATAAATCCCAAGTCCCCGGTGAGGAAAATCACGTCCTGATTTTCCAAAGCATAGGTTTCCATCCAGGCTGCGAATTCCTTACGCATGGGCTTCGGTCTCCTGAACGGCTTGTTGATATTGCGTTTCGCTCATGGGCAGGTAATGCCACTCCATTTTATTTTCCATATAAGAAACACCATGCCCTTTGATGGTGCGGGCAATGATGCACTGGGGACGATTTGACTTCTGCGCGGCGCAAGCTGCGGCTTGATGCGCGGCGTCCAAATCCGCAAACACATTGCCGTGCTTCGCTACCTGGACTTCAAAACCAAAAGACCGCCATTTTTCTTCCAACGGCTCCAAGCCGCATACATCACAGGTTGCGCCAAAGCCCTGCAAGCCATTGGCGTCTACGACCACCGTTAAATTGGTGAGCGCGTGGTGCCCGGCAAACAAAGCCGCTTCCCAAGTCGACCCTTCGTTGCAATCACCGTCTGAAAGAACACAATAGACTTGGAAGGACCGGCCGGTATAGCGCTGTGAAAACGCGATCCCTGCTGCCAGCGATAACCCGTGGCCCAAACTTCCCGTGCCGAAAGGTATGGCCGGAATCTCCCGGCTGCAAGGCGGATGCGCCGCCAGCCGCGTGCCGTCTTTATAATAAGTGTCAAGTTCCTGGGGATCGAGGCGGCCGGATTTGGCCAGCACGGTATACAAACCCACAGCCGCATGACCCTTGGACAAAATGCAAACATCCTCCGGGCGCATGCGCTTAAAGTGCAGGTCAATTAGTATTTCCAGGCAGCTAAGCGACGGGCCAATGTGCCCGGCATGCGCCCGGTGATACAGCCCCAGGATCGTCGTGGCGCATTCCCGGCGGATTTGGGATAAATTGGAATTTTCCATGGTGCCTTCTCCCGGTATAACACAATCACAAATGCTGTCATAACATATTTTTTTGACCTTTGTAGGGGCGCAGGGCGATCACAAGTATCGCCCCTACATAATGCCCGTATACACTTTCTCCACCGCGCCTATAACCGCATCCCACGTATAATGTTTTTGCACTTTTTTTAACCCTGCTTGCCCCAGCCGCTTCGCCTTTTCCGTATCCTGCAGCAAGTCCAACAAGGCCTGCGCCAACTCACGCGGCGATTCCCCCACCAGCAGGCCGTCAGTGCCGTGGTTAATCAACTCGGACACGGCCGGAATATTGCCCCCGATCACCGGCTTGCCCTGCATCCAGGCTTCAGTGTAAACGCTGCCGAAACTTTCCTGGCGCGATGGCAGGCAAAACACCGCACAACCGGCCAAGGCGCTCATCTTTTCCTGATCCGAAACCCGGTCCTTTTCAATAACCCGGACATCGCTGATGGATTGAAATATTTTTTCCGAATACGGCGTGCGCGGTCCCAAAAAAGCAAACCGTGCCTCCGGACATTGTTGCCACACCAGCGGCATGGCAGCCAGTAATTGCGCCAGCCCTTTGTACGCGTACTTCTGGCCCAAAAACAAAACCACCGGCCCGCCGGGTCCGAAATAATCCGGAATCAACGACTGCGCGGTCAGCACCGGCGCATGGCCGATAACGTGAATCCGTTCCCGCGCCACGCCCAACCCGGCCAAGATATTTTTTTCCGCCTGGGTCAAAGCAATGACCGCATCCGCTTCACGGTACAATTTTGTATACCAACGCCAGCGCCAACCACCCCACTTGGGATGATGAAACGGCGTGAGCACAAAAGGAATTTTCCGTTTTCGCGCCACGCGCAGCGCCGCCCAGGCCAAAAACTCGCGCCCCATGCGTCCCGCGTGGATCAAATCCACCGGGCCCAAAAGCGCGTCCAGCTTTTCACTCATGACTCCGGCAATTTTGTCCACGGACCAGCCCATGGCCAAATAATAGCCCCAAACCCAGGGCGCCAGGCGCGCGCGGTCTTCCGGATTTAAATTCAATTGAGTTACCGGCACGCCGTCTACGGCATACGTGGAATCACCCGGCGCATGCACGGTCACGCCGCGCAGCCAATCGGTCCGGTTTTCCTTCCAGTGGCAAAACACCCGCACTTCATGCCGCGCCTGCAAACGGCGGGCAATTTCATGAAAATGAATTTGCGCACCGCCGGTGGAGGGCAGATACCCCGTGAGGGCATACGCAATTTTCATAAAAAAGCCTCGCCTTTAAACCTGACTTTCACACTTACTATTCCCCTCCCCAGATTGTGGTGGGAGGGGCTAGGGGAGGGGGCTTTAAAGGTTTGCAGAAAAGGCCCATCACCCTCCCCCTCACCCCCTCCCATCCAGCAGGGAGGGGAATATTTTTTATTCACGGTGCTTCTCCTATCCAGTATGAGCATTCTCCCCCGCGTCTGCGCGATTTACGCTTTCACCTTCTCCGCCACGGCGAACATGCGCGGTTCCAGGAGAATATCCCGTTTCTTCAAGCCCTTGCCCAAGCCGCACTCGATGACCAAAAACATTTTCAGCATGCGCTCAACCACTTTCCACATTTGCACCCGTACCCAACTGGAAAAACTATGCACAGGTGAATTCGGGTAAATGCGCACTTGTTCAAAATCGCACACCCGCAAGACCTGGCTTAAGCTGATGGGGGTAAACCCTTGCTCGTGGGTAAAATCAATGAACACACGGGAAGCACCGAAAAGCGAAGCCGCATTTTCCGTGTTGATAATGACCTTGCCGCCAGGTTTCAAGGCAGCATAGATGGCATCCAACAACTGGATCACTTCATTTTTTGTCAAATGCTCAATAATGTCATTGGCAATGATCAACTCGTACTTGCCCTTGTTTTTAGCCAAATACTTGAACATGTCCGCTTTCTGAACCACGTCCACACCCATCTTGCGCGCAATGTCCAATTGCTCCTGCGAAATATCAATGCCCGCAATTTTAGTGTAACCCTGTTTCTTTAAAAAATACAAAAAATGCCCCGCGCCGCAAGCCACATCCAAAATCAACGCCTGTTTATCCCGCGGTAAATGCGCCAGGTAGGTTTTAGAATACAACTCCGCATGAAAATCAAATTCCTCCCGGGACAAAACGTGGACGTAATTCCAATGCTTGCTGACAAACGATTGATAACAGCGATCACGATAGTCCATAACCGGCTCCTTGAATTCGACTAATTATTTTTTTACTATCAAGATTATTCCCGCTTCTTGACTACATAACTGGTTTTGAATGATCCAAAAGCGTTTCCGGGGCTATGTCAATTTCGCCCGGCCAGACAACACTGCCATAAGCAACCGTGGCTTTCATGAATAAAGCTGGATGCTTAATCTTCATAAAGGGCTTTTTGTCTAAATAGGGAGTCATATCAAATACGCGCTTTTCTTGGTTCTCAAAAACAAGCAACAATGTATAATCCGGGCGAGGTTCAACACTAATAACATCTAACAACATCTCCATAGACCCTCCCAAAATTATTGTAAAGGAGCGATGCGAAAAGGTTCTTCTCCTGATACCGCCAGCTCCCAATCAGCCATAAGTTCATCTTTATGAATATCGATCCAGGCCAATACCAGACGTAATTGCTTCGCGGGTAATTCCCCGGCAAGAACAGCCCCATCTTCAATTGCAATTGAGGCTTTTTTCTCTTGATAACGGACGTGGATATGCGGCTTATTATGGCGCCCGGTATCTTCATAATAAATAGCAACCAGTATTCCATAAAACATTGAGATTATAGGCATTTTAGTCTCCCATGTTGAAAAATTATAACACAACAAGCACGCGATTGTACTGCAACGTGCGAATTTAGATTTTTTGTCGTCACTGTTTCGGCCAGGGGATCAGTCCCCCGCCCTGCCAAGTTTGCATCCCCCAGAGCACGCCAATATATACCACTGCTCCGGTCACAAGTTTCGCGGCCAG
Source organism: Candidatus Goldiibacteriota bacterium (assembly GCA_020052235.1). GTDB lineage: Bacteria > Oederibacteriota > JAAXVQ01 > JAAXVQ01 > JAAXVQ01 > JAAXVQ01. Next base: position 5,745 of record JAGVPM010000169.1, on the reverse strand, counting down.
CCAACCCCAATTCCCCGAGGGCACCGCGCGCACCGCGGCAACCATGGCCAAACCTGCGAGACAATATACACCGAGATGCGCCCAATGGGGAGACAATTTGAACTTGCGCCGTATGTTGCCCCAATACAATCCCAAACCCACGGCCGTGGTTAAAACCAGCGCCATACCGGCCCCGGCAAGTCCGAATTTTGGGATCAGCAGGCATTGCGTTGCCGCCCCTGTGAGCAACACGCCCAATACAATCAGCACCACGGTCTGCGGCTGGTCGTGGGCAAAAAACAAAGCCCCGGAATTAACCTGACAACTCCACAAAATGGAATACACGGCTAAAAATTTAAACAAAGGCACCGAGGCGGAAAACGCCGGTCCCAAGAATAAATGGATGAGATCCGGCGCCACGGCCCACAAGCCCAGCCCCAGGGGCACGGCCAGAATAGTGGTCAGGTCCGTGGAAAAGCGGTACTGTTGTTCCAAGCTGGCGCGGTCGTTCCGGCTGACGGCTTCCACAAAACGCGGGTACACGAGAAACGCCGTGTACGTGGGCAGCAGCGTCACCACGCCGAAAAAAGTCAAGGCTCCGGAATAATGACCAGCCACTTCGGCGGACGTCAGCCAGCGGACCAGGTAAACATCCAGGCGCTGCGACAGACTTTCCAGCACCACCAAAATCAGCATCCATTTTCCAAAACCAATCAAATTGCGGTAAAAATGCGGTTCAGGAACCATGCCCGCGCGCGCCAAATCGCGGATCAACCGCCAGGCGGGACCCGCGGCCATTAGCAAAGGCGTGAAAATAAACAACGCGTACAAATGCGGCAAGGTCAGCCAGCCCAGGAGCCAAATGCCCAGCACCAGCGCCAAGCGGGCAGTGTTGAATGAAAGCACCCAATTGTAGGACGCGTAGTCGTCTTCGGTTTGCGCCACGGATGAGAGGAACTGGCAGAAGCTGATCACGAAGCCCGCGGCAAAACCTAAAATAATTTCCCAGCACAAGGCCCCGCCCCACCACCAGGCCCCCAGCGCACACAGGCCCAACGCTCCAAAACCCCAATATATTTTCAACTTCAGGGTGGCGTAATAATACTGCAGTTTATCCGCGGCCTCGCCGCGCGCCTGGTGAAACGCCGAATAGCGCAAAACCGTGCGGGAAAGCCCGAAGTCGAATAAAATCGTGGCCACGGTCATGGTGGACACGAACACGAAAAAATCTCCGAAAGCCTGCGGGCCGATCCAGCGCGCCACCAAAATATTGACTAAAAACGCGCTGCCGGAATTCAGTATTTGAAAAAAAGAAACCCGCCAAAACTGGCGGAAAAATTTCGCGGTGTGGGGGCTCGCCTCGGAAGGCATGCGGTTAACGGCTGCGCCAGTCAATGAGAATGTCAAGCAGGGTTTGCGTCAGGGGGATTTCCGGCTTCCAGCCCGTAGCGCGTTTAATTTTCGCAATGGAGGCAACTTTGCGCAGGCGCTCGTGGCGGATGCGCTCATGCTTCATGTGCACGGTAATGGGCACTTGCGCGTGTTTGAGGAGTCCCTTCACCAACTGGTGGATATGAATTCCCCGGCCCGATCCCAGGTTGTACACTTCGCCGGATTTGCCGGATTTCGCCAAGCTCCAATATCCGCGCACAATGTCGCGCACATCGGTGAAATCCCGGATCACGTCCAGGTTGCCGGTTTCCAGTTTCGGGTCAAGCTGCCCGCGCTCAATGGCCACGATCTGCGAGGCAAAATCCGTGGCCACGAATCCCAAGGCTTGCCGCGGCCCAATATGATTAAACGGGCGCACGCGGATGGCCTGCACGTGATGCTGCTGCCAGTACGCCAGGCCCATTAAATCCTGGCATACTTTGGAAACCGCATAGGGACTTCCGGGATTGAGCGGGTAGGTTTCCGCAATGGTTTTAATATGCTCATCCACGCAGCCGTATTCATCGGCGCTGCCGGCAATAACCACGCGGGTTTCCGGTCCCAAGCGCCGCGCGGACTCCAGCACATGCAGCGTGCCCATAATGTTGATGTTCAAGGTCGGCTCGGGGTCTTTGAGGGAAAGCGCCGGATTGCTTTGCCCTGCCAGGTGAAAAATCCAATCCGGTTTAATTTGCGCCAGCAACGCATCCACGGCCGGGCCTTGGGTAATGTCCAAATCATGCACGTGCACGCCCTCAAGATGCTCCAGGTTCCGGCGTGAACTGCCCGGATAAGCGGTGCCGAATACCTCGGCCTTGTGCTCCAAGCCCAATTCCGCCAAATGGCTCCCGACAAACCCTTCCATGCCCGTGATGAAGATACGCATAATTAACCTTCCTTAATTAAAACTACCTTTACACTGTTTGTCATTTCGAGGCAAAACCGAGAAATCTGTATTGCTCTTATTTATAAAGCTTCTATCAGATTTCTCACTTCGTTCGAAATGACAAAAAAATGCTAAACTCTTAAAAAAACGTTATGACACAGTCTCCGAAGGGAGATAAAAAACGCAAAGCCGTTATTCCTCTTCCAGCTGTTCGGACTCGGCATACATTTTGGTCATGGACAAATTCATTTGCACCACGAAAAACCAGCCGACGATGATGTTGACCAAATAAGGCACAATGTGGGAAAAAAACGCCACCCCTAAGGCCGCTTCCTTGCCGACCCCGTAGGGCGTCAGGGCCAAAATAATCATGAACTCATATACCCCAAGCCCCCCAGGGGATGAAGGGATCATCAGGCCGAAATTTAAAACCACCATCATAAATACGGCAGCCAAAAACGGCAGGCTTAACCCAAAGGCCAGGAACGTGATATACATGATTACAATCCAAACCATCCAGGTGATAACGCACCAAGCAAACGCTTTCAACAACTGGCTGGGGTGCTCAATCAGGCGCAAGCCTTCCAAAAATTTGGCGAACTGCCGGTGCAGCCACGGGCCCGCGCCTCCCGGCAAGCGGTAAAACGGTTTTTCCAGCCAAGTGGTGAAGCGCTCGCCGTATTTGTAGGTGATCACCAACATCAGCAACAAACCCAAACCGACCAAAGCAATCACCAGCCCGGACATTTTCAGCCAAGGGGCAAAGGGAATGAAAAACATCATAAACACAAAGTAAAACAGCAGGGTCAATATATCCAAAATCCGTTCCAACACCACGGTGCCGATGGCCAGGGAGGTGGGAATTTTTTCCTGTTTTCCCAAAAGCCAGGCGCGGACAATTTCACCGATTTTCAAGGGCAGCAAGTTATTGACCGTGTAGCCAATGGTGATGATGCGGAACAAGTTCCACATGGACGGTTGACAGCGCCGCCCGATCAGCTGCTTCCACAGCAGCGCGCGGAAGTACCAGGCCAGGGGGGTAAGCGCGCTTACCAGCACGATCCACCAGGGATTCATTTTGCGGAACATATCCCACAATTGATGGAAATTGATGTTGTAAAAAGCCAACCCCAAAAACACCAGGCTTAATAAAAGGCCCAGTGCAATTTTAAGGCCGTGTTTTTTAGGTGTATGCATTGGATATCCTATCCTGTAGGGAACGGTTTCAAACCGTTCCCTGCAAATAATCAAGCGTATCTAGTTTCTGTTGCGGAAAGGTCTTTTAGATTTTTTGTAGATTCCCCTCCCCAGGATTTGGTGGGAGGGGATGAAGGGGAGGGGGTAAAAGCTTTGTATTTAAAAGCTCGTCCCCTCACCTTCATCCTCTCCCACAAGGGGAGAGGAATTTTAAAAATAAAAAAGACCTTTCCGCAACAAGAACTATCTAAGAAAATTGCGAGAGCGTGTATGCCAGGGCCGTGTCCAGGTCCCACAGGGATTCCCGGGTCAACAGCCCTCGGACTTTGCCGGTTTTCAAGCCGCTCTTCAACGGCCGGGCCGCGGGCTGATGCAAGTCCGCCGTAGTTTGAGTCTGCACCACGCCGGGATCGCCGCCCAGGCTGGCCACAATGCGCCGGACAAATTCGTCGCGCGGCAGCAACGTGGTGCCTGCCACATGGTAAACACCCGTGGCCCCGATTTCAATTAATTCCCTGACGACTTGCGCCAAATTGACGGCGTGCGTCGGATTGACCAACTGGTCGCCGGGGGCCGAAAGCGGCTCGCGGTTGCGCAAACGTTCCAGCACTTGCATGTATAAATTCTTCGCCTTGGGCAAAAATGAGTACACCACCATGGTGCGGATAATGCGGTGGCGCTCCACCAGGGACGCGACGATTTGTTCGCCTTCCAACTTGGTCCGACCATACACCGATAGCGGGTTGGGAGCATCGGTTTCAGAATAGGGTCCGGCCTGTCCGTCAAAAATATAATCCGTGGAAAAAAACGTCAAACCCGCGCCCACGGCTTTACACGCTTTGGCCACATGCTCCGTGCCCTGCACATTGACGGCTTGCGCCAACTCCGGCTCAATCTCGCATTTATCCACGTGCGTCAGGGCCGCGGTTAAAATCACTTCCTCGGGCCGGAACTGTTCCAGGCAGGCCTGCACCTGCGCGGATTCGCATATATTAAGCCGGGGTAAATTGGCCACGCCTTCGGCCGAGGTTCCCAACACGGCATGCGTTCCGGCCATTGCTTGCAGCAGGAACGATCCCACCTGGCCTTCGGCGCCGATAATCAAAACTTTCATGCGCGTTTCTTCAGCTCGATTTCGCGGCGCACGCGTTCCAGGTCCGCATCCACCATCATCTGAATCATTTGCTCAAACGACACTTCCAATTTCCATCCCAGTTCCTTTTTGGCCTTGGCCGGGTTGCCCAGAAGATGTTCCACTTCAGCCGGACGAATCAATTTGGGATCAGTTTTTACGTATTGTTTCCAATCCAGGCCTGCGTGCGAGAAGGCAATGGTCAGCAAATCCTTCACCGAATGATTAACCCCGGTGGCAATGACATAATCCTGCGGCTTGGCCTGCTGCAGCATCATCCACATGGCCCGCACATAATCGCCGGCAAATCCCCAGTCACGCCGCGCATCCAGGTTGCCCATGGACAGGTTCTTCTGCACGCCCAGTTTAATACGCGCCACTGCATCGGTTACCTTGCGCGTGACGAATTCCTTGCCGCGCCGGGGCGACTCGTGGTTGAACAAAATGCCCGAAACCGCGAACAACTTGTAGCTCTCGCGGTAATTTACTGTGATGAAATGGCCGTACACCTTGGCCACGCCGTACGGGCTGCGGGGGTAAAAGGGCGTCCGCTCGGTCTGCGGAACTTCCATGACTTTGCCGAACATTTCCGAAGAACTGGCTTGGTAAAAGCGAATTTTCGGATCAATGGAGCGAATGGCTTCCAGCACCTTGGTCACGCCCAAACCCGTAAACTCGCCGGTCAAAATCGGTTGGTCCCAGGACGTGGGCACAAACGACTGGGCCGCCAAATTATACACTTCCGCGGGCCGTGATTTTTTAACTGCATTTAAAATGGACATTTGGTCCAGCAAATCCACTTCCAACAATTCAACCTCGCGCTTGAAATGCTCAATGCGCTCAAAATTTTCCGTGGAATTGCGCCGCACTGCGCCGAAAACCTTATAGCCTTTTTTCAACAAAAACTCGGCCAAATAACTGCCGTCTTGTCCGGTGATTCCGGTAATCAACGCTACTTTCTTTTTGCCTGCCATGTGCACTGCCTCCTGATCAATTTTCTTTTTTGTTTTTATTTAAAATCCCTCTCCCCTTGGAGACTGTGTCGTAACGGTGAAATACAAGATTGCTTCGTCGCTATCGCTCCTCGCAATGACGTGTTTAAAGGGTTTTCGGTCATTGC
>JAGVPM010000159.1 GCA_020052235.1 Candidatus Goldiibacteriota bacterium | reverse complement strand
TATATAATTTCGAACCCCCTCCCCTACATCCCCTCCCACCAACCCTGGGGAGGGGAATGTGATTAGAGGCTGTGGACAGACGTTGTGACACAGTCTCCACGGGAAAGGAACGCTTTAAACCATTAAACCCGCCTGAAAAAACTCCGGACCTATTTGAAAAATATCTGCCCTACGCACTGGCATTAAACGTGGAAAAACACTGGAGCGCACAATTTACCGCTGCCTTTAATCAGGCCTCCCAGGCCGGCCACGGTTATATGCCGGTTTGGTACCTGGGCGGAACTTGGAATGCGCTGGGTTGGGCTTATTTTTCCAATGATCTTAACACCCGGTTTAATGTGGCGTTGACAGCGGCTGCAACCCCGCCTCCGGGCGGCACTTCCGGCCTGGGCCACAGCGGATATTCCGGCGGTGGCGGCGGTGGTGGCGGCGGCGGTGGATGGTAGGAAAATTTGACTAAATTTCCGTTCTAAACCAGCCGAAGCTATTTCCGGGGGGAGAAATGCTTTACATTATTAAATGGAATTTTCAAAGACTCATCTGCGCGGCACTTTTAACCGCTTTGACTGTGACCACCGCATACGCGGTGACGGTTGAAAAAAAACGCCCGCAAACCAATCCGGTTCCAGTGTTCGAGGTGAACTGCGACCGTGATTTCCCTCCCTTCGAATTTGTGAAAAACGGCCTACCCGCAGGATTTACCGTTGAATTGATTCAGGCTCTTGCCAAGGAAGCAAACTTTAATGTTCATATTGTGCCCGGCCCGGGAGCGGAAATACGCCGGAATTTAGGCCAAGGAAAAACCGATTTGCTGTTGGGATTGTCCGAGAATCAGGCGCGGGACTTCAGCACCAATTTGGTTCTCTGCCACTCTTTGGTTTTTCATGATTTATTTATTCCTGCCAACTCCGCATTCACTACGCTAAAATCTTTGCGCAACAAACGCATCGGCGTACAACAAGGCGATATCATGCACGAATATCTCCTGCGCGAGGGCATTACCCGGCGTATTGTAACAGTGCGCGATGCCCGGGAACTGTTGCGGAAATTATCCGCCCCTGAAATCGATGCTGCTTTGATGGTTCGATTTCAGGGCCTGTATTTGCTCCGGCAGTTGCATATCAGCAACATTCAGGCTGCGGGTATGATCTTGGAGCCCCAGCGGTTTGCTTTCGCCGTACCCCAAGGCAACCGCGCTCTGCTGAAGCGCCTTAACCACGGACTGACGCTTTTAAAATACAACGGGCATTTCAATGCCATTTACGAAAAATTGTTCGGCCTTTACTATGAACACAATGTTTGGAAAAATTCCCGTCTTTTCCTTATCATTCTTCTGATCCTGATACTCCTATTGCTCGTTTCCTCAATTTGGACCATTTCCCTGCGCAACGAAGTGGAACGGCAGACGCAGGAGCTGCGTCAAATCATCGATTTGGTCCCTCATTTGATTTTCGTTATGGATTTAAAAGGACAATTTATCATCGCCAATGCCACTGTTGCCAAGATGTTCGGGAAACGCGTCCAGGACATCATGGGTAAACAACCCGCTGACCTCAACCCGCAGGTGCATGCCCACGTATTATTTTCTCCGCCGGATGAAACCACCCTAAAACTCGGACAAGCCGTATCCATCCCTGAATCCAATGTCGTTTTGCCGGATGGTTCCATCCGCATTCTGCAGATAGCTAAAATTCCCTTTCGCCTGGCCACGCCCAAGAAAAAAGCCGTTTTAACCGTCGCGGTGGATATTACTGATTTAAAATCCGCCGAGTCGGCTTTATGGGAATCCTTTCGTTTCAACCAAGAAATCATTTCCAATGCCGGTGAAGGCATTATTGTCTATGACCGGTCCCTGCATTATGTGGTCTGGAACCGATTTATGGAAAAAATCACCGGACTTCCGGCCGAAGCCGTGTTGGGCAGGCAAGCGCGTGAACTTTTCCCCCATTTGCAGGAACAAGGCATTGTGCAATTGCTGGAACGGGCCTTGCGCGGCGAGACCTGCCGTTCCGGCGAGGTCAAGTTCCGGGTTCCGTCCAACAACCGTTCCGGCTGGGTTTCCGGCACCTATGTCCCCCATCACAACACTGCCGGTGAAATCATCGGTGTGATTGGCGTAATTCATGATGTTTCTGCGCGCAAACATTTAGAAGCCCAACTGCAACAATCCCAAAAAATGGAAGCCATCGGCCACCTCACGGGAAGCATCGCACACGATTTCAACAACCTGTTGACTCCCATTTTAGGCTATGCGGATTTTTCCTTAATGCAGCTCCCGCCCGAATCCAAATTGCGCAGCCAAATCCAAGCCATTCAAGATGCAGCTGAACGCGCCGCGGCTTTAACCAAACAACTGTTGGCGTTCAGCCTCAAACAGGTTTTAAACTTAAACATAGTGAACCTCAATACTGAAATCGAAGGGTTCCGCCCCATGCTCAAATCGCTTTTGGGAGAGACCATCGAAATCAATTTGTCCCTGGATTCTAAGTTGGAAAAAATCAAGGCGGATGCTTCCCAAATTCATCAAATTCTGCTGAATCTGGCAATCAACGCCCGGGACGCCATGCCCCGCGGCGGCAAATTAACCTTTAAAACTTCCCGGAGCACCATCACGGAAACCCAAACCAACCGGCAGTCCGGCGTGCCTGTGGGAGACTACGTCCAATTGTCCGTGACCGATACCGGAACCGGCATGAGTGCCGAAATTATGTCCCGTATTTTTGAGCCATTTTTCACCACCAAACAACCGGGGCACGGTACCGGCTTGGGGCTCGCTACGGTGTACGGCATTGTGAAACAGCACGGAGGCTTTATCTTCCCCGCCAGCCAGCCGGGTCAAGGGACCACCTTCACACTTTTTTTCCCACCGGCACCGGATGTCCTTATTTCGGGAAAAAACAGCGTTGAACAAAACCCGCTTACCGAAAGCCCGCCGCAGGGAAACGAAACCATTCTTTTGGTTGAAGATGAAGATTCCGTACGCGGTTTGGCCTGCGAAATTCTGACTTCCCACGGGTATACGGTTTTAGCCGCCAACAACGTTTCACAGGCACTGGCTCTGTGTGAACAGCATGGCCACATGATCCGCCTGCTTTTAACCGATGTCATCATGCCGGGCATGAACGGCAAACAATTATTCGCATTATTGAAACGCAAACACCCCCATTTGCAAGTACTCTATATGTCGGGGTATCCCGAGGACATCATCGTCCACGAAGGCATTCTGGAAGAAAATACGCGCTTGCTCTCAAAACCGTTCGGGGTCCAGTCGTTTTTAAAAATTGTCCACGAAACTCTGCATTCCAACCTGCCGGAAAAACCGGACGTGCAAACGGCTCAAACCGAGGTGACGCATGAAAACCGCTCATAACGGCAAACTTTCAAATCCGGGTGAACCCGATGAACTTAAACGGCGCCTGCTGGAATTGGAAAGCTTGCGCCAACAATCACAAGCCTCGCAAAAACGTTTCGATCGTTTTTCGTCCCTCTTGCGCTTAATCGGCGAAACTCAGCACCTTTTGTTTCACGAAACTGATCAAGGACGCATTATCCGGGATTTCTGCAGGTTGCTGGTGGAAAAAGGCTATTATTCTCATGCCTGGATTGTCTTGTTGGATAACATGGGAGCCCCAACACGTTCAACCCAAGCCGGGTTTAACGAGCCGGTGGCCGCCCTCCTGGAAACGATGCAAAAAGGAATTTGGCCGCATTGCCTACAAAATGCTCATGACCGGTATGCTGTTTTAACCATTCTGGATCCGGCGTTTATCTGCGGGCCTTGCTCCCTTTCGGCCGTATGCCAGCGCCAGGGACAACTGATCGTCAATATCGGCTATAGCCACAGCAACTTCGGCATGCTGGTGACCGCTCTGCCCCGCACGCTATTGGCGCACGAAGAAGAAAAAAGCTGCCTGCGTCTTTTAGCCGACAGTCTGGGCGCCGCCTTTTTCCGTTTGGACTCCGAACCCAAGGCTGAAAACAGCCTGGAGAAATACCGCCAGATGATCGAAGCCGGAAGCGATTGGATCTGGGAAACTGACATCGAGGGGCGTTACACTTATGTAAGCCCGCAAACCCAAGCATTATTGGGATACGCACCGTATGAAATGGTGGGGCGCGCCGCTTATGAGTTTATGGACCCGGGGGAAGCCAAACGCGTCGGGGCTATTTTTCGGGAACTGACTCCTAAAAAAACACCCTTTCGCCTGCTCCAGGCAACCCAACTCCACCGCGACGGCAGCAAACGTGTTTTCGAAATCAGCGGAACTCCGATTTTTAATGAACAAGGTGAAAAAATCGGTTCCCGCGGCACAGCCCGTGACATCACCGAACATCAACAGGTAGAATCAGCCCTGCACGATACGTGCGCCGGTCCAAGGCGGCCACCCGCTACGATTCATGACGGCCACCTGTTACGATCCAAGGCGGCCACCCGTTACGATTCATGACGGCCAC
>JAGVPM010000108.1 GCA_020052235.1 Candidatus Goldiibacteriota bacterium | reverse complement strand
GAATTTTATAACCACCCAATTCCTGATAATTTCCACCCGTGGTGGACCAAGTTTCCAAAACCGGTGTACCGTCATCATCACGGTAGCGTTGCCCCGTAAAGGATACCAATGCACCCAGGTCATCAAACGCGCAAATCCCGGTTTCGGTCCGGTCCGCGTGGGTAAAGTTAAATTTTGCCGAATGCACGTCAATGGCTTCCCAGCGGACCCCCGGTCCGCATAGGGCCGTCGGGAACCAGACCATTTCGCTCATATAACGTATCAAGGAAGCTTGATCCATTTCCGGTCCTGTTGCGCTGGCCACGTCCACCATGCCCAACAAATTAATTGCCATGCTGCCGCGGCCCTGGAAATATTTATCGCGAACATACAAAGCCATCACCGGATTGGCGCGCGCCTGGGCGCGCCAGAGAAAGGCGGGAGTTTCGGCATTAAAATATTCATCAGCAACAAATGGAATCCAAGGTTTGTCGGGATGCGTGCGGATTTTTCCCTGCTGACGAATCCGTGCGAAACGAATCCTGGGTTTGCCAAGCACTTGGGCGAACCGCAAATACCGCTGGACCGGCTCAGGCAATCCCAATAAATCATCCTCGGCAATAACCGCCCCCGGGGTCTGCGACGGTGCGGGTTTCAACACCGCGACTTCTCCTTGAATGCGCTGCATCCAACTCCGTTTGCGCACCACGGACCAAATGTATAATATAAGTACCGCTGCTCCCAGCAAGACCACAATGTTCACGTTTGCACGCTCCCTATTTCTCTGTTCACCCATCTTTCCCGTAAGGGACTCAGCGTAGATTATTTCACATCTCCCTTGGCTTGAAAACAAAAAGGGTGCGGAAAATCTCCGCACCCTTGAAAAAATTACCCACTAAGTTAAAAGAAGCCGTACTTAAATAATATTTCCCCATTGGCGCCGCGCAATGCGCCGGCGTTGATACCGACGATGTTTTCATCCACTCCATCAATATAACGATACCCGCCGCCCAGGCAAAGCCGGAACCACTTGGTCACATTCAATTCAACCCAGAGCATGGGTTCGACGACAAAAAAAGCGTCCCCTTCAATGTCGCTCTCCCAATGCCCCTGATCATGGTCCGTGGACCAGCGGTCGGTCCGGAAGGCATACCCGATCCCACCGGCTCCTATCAATGTCTGAAATGTCACATGCACCAGAGAGTTGGGGGCAAACGTATAGCCCACATCCAGCCCGCCGTACCCCATACCCAAGCGGCGCTCCGTGCCATTGATTTCCCGTTTAAATTGATCCGTGGCCAAACCATACCCGGCAAAACCAATATTGATGTTATGGTTCATAATGCATCCGAAGCGGCCGCCGACCATGCATTCGGTTTTGCCGTCAATAGTGGTTACTTTTACCCCCGGACCGGCATACCCTCCGTGCGCGTACACGTTTCCATCCAACAGGGTCTCAATTTTTTCTGCTTGCGGCGCGGCCTGCAAAACGCTCCTGGGCGTTGCAAGCGCCGGAGTGGATTTTTCCATCGCTGCCACGGCCGTAGGTGTTGTCCCAGTCGCGGCAATTTCTTCCGCCCAAACCAAACCAACGTTTACCAAACTTATGCATGCTGCTAAAATCAAAATTTTCTTTATCATTTTATTCCTCCCCAACCGCTAGGTTTATCATAGTCATTTTTAAATTAATTTTCAAGCACGGTTATGGCCCATAGCCTGCAGGCGTAAACCTCCCCTCTTAGGCCCAACGCGCTTGTTCCATTCACTGGATATAACACTGACTGGAGAGGAATTTGTTACCTGCGAAAACTTTTAAAAAAAAGCCTCCCAGGAAGGCCCCGGGAGGCTTGACTTGCTCAATTGCTCCATTTTTTCGCGGGAGGCGAAAAAATTTGGTGGGGCGGCGGGAATCCAATTCGCCCCGTTTACCCTTTTATTTCAAAGACATTTCAATTCGAAAAATCGAAGTTACCCGCAATGTTACCCATACTGCTATTTATCTTTGGCCTTACTCTCAATCTTTTTAACCAGCCGGTCAAAATCGCTTTCAAACAACCTGTCCTGCACAATACGGTATTTTTAAAATTCGCTTTCAGCATGAGCCTTGGCAATCTCGGCTGTTACTTTTCCCGCGTCCTGTAAAATTTTACGGTCAGCCGCTTCAATGAAGCGGTTGAGACGGATTTCCCAATCCTGCATGGTTAAGGGTATTTTGCGTAGTGCCATATCCTCGGCAATATCCAGATAGGCCGAGACCAAGCGTTCCAGCTGTGCTATCTCGGGTTCAGCGAGGTAATTTTTGGCCACGGTGACATCAAATTTATGGATTTTTCCCTGCGGGTCTTTCCAGCTTGTCAGCCCCATGTTCCTTTTTTCGGCATCGGCGCGGTTATAGATGACTTCCGCTGCCGTTTGTCCATGGATAGCCCAATGCAATTTGTTCTGCACCGTGGTGAAAAACCGTTTGGTCGCTTGTGCCGTCACATCATAGTCAATAGCCGTGGCATAAATGTCGGTGATTTTCTGATAGAACATACGTTCAGAAAGCCGAATCTCCCGGATGCGCTGAAGCTGTTCTTCGAAATACTCGTCATTGAGGATAGAGCCGCCTTTTTTCAGCCGCTCGTCATCCATGGTGTAGCCCTTGATGGTGAACTCCTCAATGATGGTAGTCGCCCATTTACGAAACTGCACGGCACGTTCCGAGTTGACTTTATAACCGACAGCTATAATTGCCGAAAGATTATAGTGCTTGGTGTTATAGTTTTTTCCATCCGCGGCAGTTATTCGAAAATTTCGAATAACTGAATCTTCCTGCAACTCACTATCGTCAAATACTTGCTTCAGATGATAGTTGATGGTATGTGTTTCAACATCATAGAGCTGTCCCATCATTTTCTGAGTCAACCATACGTTCTCATCCGCATAAATTGCTTCGACGCCCCCCTTGCCGCTGGCCGCGACAAATGTCAGATATTCAGCAGCCGACGAGCGGACAATGGCTACCTCGTTTTTTACGGCCTTCTGTTTTTCTTTATTCTTCTTCATTCAATTTCACTCCATGGACAGTAAATAATTAAAATTTCGCCGTGCTGCTGATCTTTTACTATGCTCAACTCAGTTTTCCGATTTTCCCGTACAACTGACCATCATAATTTGATTTTTTCACAATTGGCGGTATGCGTTTATCAATTTCCTGCAGGGTATTTTGTTTATCAAACCGCTCGCCGATTTGACCCACAGCTTCAACCTGCTCTTGACTTGGTATTTTGCCATAAACATTATACGTTGTCATACAGTATTCATGGCCACTATTTTGGCTAATGGCTTTAAATTCGTTTATCCATGCCTTTGATAAGCCCGGTTATCATCTTCCCTATTTCATCTAAATCATTTCGGAACTGTTTATAGGCTTCTCCAGTTATTAGCCCCTTCTGAAAACCGACTTCAATAATCGGAACGCATTCCAGCGCTGAGCCTCGTGCGATCCAAAAGAATTGGCGCCGGTCATTTGGATGCCAACGGCCATTGCCTTCTGCGAGGTTCGCCGGGATGGAAAGGGAGGCTCGGTTTAGCTGATCGGCAAGGTAATAATTACCGCGTGGGAAAGTGTCCGTAAGCTTGGAAACCGCGACGGAAAAGGTAATGGCTTTTTGATAAACAGTGAGATTTTCGAAAAGGAAGGGCATGCCCAGCACCTCTTTTTTCTCTATTTTCTATTCTCTATTCTCTGTTTGTAAATCAGATATGCTTGCTTATTTAGACAGAAATGGCTGGAAATAATTGCGTGCTTTATGAAAAAATCTCGACTTCTAAAAAGGCCTAGGGGAAAGGTTACGGGAAAAAAAACTCACAAGGACAATAGAACAATAGAAAATAGACCGCAATGGGTCATTGTCTTTTCTATTGTTCTGTTTTCTATTACCCATTGCTCTGAAAATTTTGCTTTAGCAAAATTTTCTGGTGGAGGCGGCGGGAATCGAACCCGCGTCCGAAAGAATCTCTGCCGGTACATCTACGTGCTTATCCCGAAATTTAATCTCGCGCTGCGCCCCTCCTTCGGGCAGGGATGACCGCAACGCCAGCTTTGATATTGTCTCGTCCCCTTGCCTCAAGGCAGAACAAGGGAACCAGCCCACTAGGTTGACGCCCTTAACTCCCCCGCGGGCGTGAGAAGTCAGGACGAGCGGCCTAAGCCGCTAGAGCCAAAGGCTCGGCAATTATGTTTGTTCTCACCGAAGTTTAACGAGGTTAGATGAGTTCCTCGGCATGCCATACCGGCCAATCTTCTCCCGTCGAAACCTTTACGCCCCCTTTTTTTTAATCTATTGTCTATTCTCTATTTTCGCCTGCGCATTATACATCATAACCTCGTTTTTTTAAACATTCCCTCGGGGATATGAATAATCACCAGCATGATCCATCGCCAGAAAAACGGCAGATAGACCACATCTTTTTTTGCTTTCACGGCTTTGAGAATACCCCGGGCAATAGTTTCTGGTTTGGCAAACAGCAAACCTTTTTTCATGCCCGCGGTCATTGGGGTGTCCACAAAACCCGGTTTCACGGTCAACACGTGCACCCCGGCGGGGACCAAACGGCTGCGCAATCCGGATAAAAACGCGCTTAAACCGGCCTTGGATGAACCGTATAAGTAATTGCTGCGCCGCCCCCGGTCGCCTGCTACGGACGAGACCCCAACGATCAGCCCCTGCTTGCGTTCCTCCATGGTCGCGGCCACGCGCTCTAAAATGGAAACCGCTCCCACATAGTTGGTCACAAGCATTTCCTCGGCCAGGTGAAAATCTTTTTGCGCTTCAGCCTGAGGGTGCATCTGCCCGAAGAATAAATAAACTTCATCCACCACCTTGACCTTGGCTAGTACCTGGGACCAAAATTTTTCGTGTGTCTCCGTCGCCTGCGCATCAAAGGCCATGATGAAGGGCTTGGGTCCATGCCCCCGCACTTCCAAGTCCGCGGCGGTCTTTTCCATTTCCTTGGTATTGCGCCCGGCCAAAATTAATTGCACCGCCGGTGAGGCCGTCAACCGGGCCAAAGCCCGGGCCATGCCCGAATTGGCACCCAAAATTAAAACCGTCTTCATTATTTCCCCCTCGTACCCAGCTTGCTTTTTTTCATTTTTGGCACCGCACCGCCCGGCGATAACAACCCCAAGCGCCGTGCCATGTCCGAGACAAAAACATTATTCGGATCATACTTCTTTTTCACTTGCAACCACTCGTCCAACCGCGGATACATGGCCCGAAAAGTCTCGGCCCGCAAATTCGCATCCTTGGCCAAATAAATGCGTCCCCCAAACTTCAACACAAGTTCATCCCAGCGCTCCATATGTTTCAAAATTTCCCCGTTCCCTACGGGAAAATCCAGGGCCAAAAAATATCCCGGCACGGGAAACGAAATCGGCCCCTGCGGTTTCATGGGTCCGAACTTTTTCAAGACGGCCAAAAACGAAGCTTTGCCCGTGGCACTGATGGCTTCCAACAAGGTCTTGATGCCTTCGAAACTATGTTTGGACGGAATTAAAAATTGGTACTGCACCATACCCGGTTTTCCATAGATCAAATTCCATTGCAGCACGGAATCCAGGGGGTAAAAAAAGCTGTCGTAGTCCATGATGGCTTCCACGCGCTTCGGATGCTTTCCAAAGTACACGGCATTGAACGCCGCGACCGTGAAACGATTGAGCGACATGGCCGGAAAATTAATTGGCACGATCAATTTGGGGTTGTGTGAAACAGCCAAGGCTTGCCTGCGGCGGGCGCTGGTTTTCAAATCAGCCTTGCGGGCAAACTCGCCCCGCATCATAATACTCCGCCCCAACGTCCGTCCCTGGGCCAGGCAATCGATCCAGGCCACGGTCATGGGACACGTTTCCGATTCCTCGAACAACCGGAAAATTTCTTCCAAATTATTCGCCTTGATGCCCTCATAGCGCAGATAACTGCTCTCAATGGGCTGCAGCCGCAGTTCGACGCTGAGGATCAAGCCCGTGAGCCCCATACCGCCGGTGGTGGCCCAAAATAAATCCGGTTTTTCCTTGGGTGAACAGGTCACGTACGAGCCATCGGCCAGAAGCATATGCAGGCGTTCAAGATAGTTGGAAATACTTAAGTGGTTCTTCCCGTGCACATCACACGCCACGCAGCCACCGAGCGTTGGATACTTGGTCCCGGGGGTTACGGGCAAAAACCAGCCGCGCGGGATAAATTCATTCAAAATTTGCTCCAAAGTTACGCCTGCCTCGGCATGGAGCAGTCCGCGCTTGGCATCGAAGCCTAAAAAACGATCCGAGGGCGTGAAGTCCAGGCATACATTGCCCGAATTCGATGCGGCATCACCGTAGGCCCGCCCTTGCCCCCGGCCCAACAAAGTCAAACCAACACGCTGCTGCAACGCCCGCTCAGCCTCGCGGGGCGAAAAAATCGGCAGTACATTGGAATGTGAACGGGGATAACGCCCCCAACCCATAACCTCGGCAGGATAACCCAACGCTTGATCTGATGTTGTTTCAATTTTCATTGATCAACCCATTTAAAAATATTGTAGGGGCGACCGGCGGTCGCCCCTTTGAATCCATTTCCATTTGTTGGGCGAACGCCGTTCGCCCCTACGATTAAAATAACCCGGCCCCTATTGTACCTAACCGCGCTTCACCGTCAAACCAAATTTTTCCAAACGTGCGGCTGCTTTGGTCCATTGTGACTGAGTCGGCGGTTTGAGTTTGCCCAGCGAATAAGTCCAACCCAATTCCTTCCACTTATGCACCCCCAACCGATGATACGCAATCAATTCAATCATAGGACGATCCGGCAGCGATCGTGCGTATTCGGCTAAGGTATTTAGTTCTTCTGCGGAATCATTGATGCCCGGCAGCAATACCCGCCGGATCACCAAACGCCCTGGTTTTTCAGCAGCCAAGCGTCCGAATTCCAAAACCGGAACCAGCTTATGCCCGGTGATCGACTGGTGCAAAACTTCAGCGGAGGCTTTCACATCCAGCAATACGGTATCGGTTACGGCGAGCAACGCCTGCCGCTTGTCCGGCGGGCAAGACCCATTGGTATCCAGGGCCGTGGTCAAACCCAATTCATGACACAATTTAAAAAGTCCAATTACAAATTCCACCTGCATGGTGGGTTCGCCGCCGGATACGGTCACTCCGCCCCCGTGCTGTTTGAGATACGGGAGCAAATGCTCCAACCGTTCACGCGCTTGTTCCAGAGTAATCTGCTGCGAGCCCCGGCAGGTCCAGGTATCCGGATTCTGACAAAACGTGCACCGGTAATTACACCCGGCCAAGAAAAACACACAGCGCAAACCCGGTCCGTCGCGCGTGCCCAAGGTCTCAATCGAATGCAACCGTCCGATGAGTTTTTTCACGGTTCCCCGCCTTATTAAAACGACTCGTGGAACGTTCGGCGTAAAATTTCTTCCTGATGCTCGCGCGACAACTTGGTAAAATGCACCGCGTAACCCGAAACCCGGATGGTCAACTGCGGATAATTCTCCGGATGCTTCATGGCATCGCGCAACAAATCCCGGTCCAAAACGTTTACATTAATATGGTGCCCGCCCTTGGTGAAATACCCATCCAACAGGCTGACCAAGTTGTTCTGCTGCTCTGCATGATCTCGTCCCAGCGCCGTGGGTACGATGGAAAACGTATTGGAAATCCCGTCCTGGGCCGCATAATAGGGCATTTTCGAAATCGAATTCAAGCTGGCCAAAATGCCGCTCTTTTCGCGGCCGAACATTGGATTGGCGCCGGGGGCAAATGGTTCCCCGGCCTTGCGCCCGTCGGGCGTGGACCCGGTCTTTTTCCCATACAAAACATTGCTGGTAATGGTTAATATCGAGAGCGTGGGCGTGGCGCGGCGGTAAACCGCGTGCTTGCGTAATTCGGTGATGAACGTGATAATCAAATCGCGCGCCCGGTTATCAGCGCGCTCGTCGTCGTTGCCGAAGGCCGGATAATCGCCGTGTACCCGGAAATCCTTGCTTAATCCCGCCTTGGTGCGCACAGGTTCCACCTTCGCGTAGCGGATGGCGCAGAGCGAATCCACCACCACCGAAAAGCCGGCAATCCCGAACGCCATCAACCGGTCCACTTCGGTGTCAAGCAGCGCCATCTGGGCGCTTTCATAATAATATTTATCATGGCAGGCGTGAATCACGTTCATGGTTTTTACGTATTGCTCCGCCAGCCAGGAAATCACATAGACAAAATTTTCGTGCACTTGGTCGTAATCCAAATACCTGCCCTTCAAGGGCGGAACATTGGGGACCACTTTTTCCCCGTAAATCTCATCCCGGCCTTCATTCAATGCCAGCAACAACGCCTTGGCCAAATTACAGCGGGCACCGAAAAACTGCATTTGGCTTCCCATTTTCAACAAGGAAACGCAGCAGGAAATGCCGTAATCATCCCCGGCAATGGGACGCATGAGATCGTCGTTCTCATATTGAATCGAACTGGTCTTGATCGACATCTTAGTCACAAATTGTTTCCACGCTTCGGGCAAACGCGGCGAATATAGCACCGTCAAATTCGGCTCCGGCGCCGATCCCAAATTGTTCAGGCACTGCATAAAACGGAAGTCGGTCTTGGTGACCTTGCTGCGCCCGTCCCCGGCCATGCCGCCTAAGACCAGCGTGATCCAGACCGGATCTCCGGCGAAAATTTGGTCATACTCCGGCGGACGCAGCTGCCGGATCATGCGCAGTTTGATGGTAAAATCGTCAATCAGCTCCTGAGCCTGCGCCTCGGTGAGCAACCCGGCTCTTAATTCACGTTCCAGGAAAATATCAAAAAAAGCACTCACGCCCCCAATGGACATGGCCGCGCCGTCCGATTCCTTGGCCGCGGCCAAATACGCCATATAGGTCCATTGGATAGCCTCGCGTGCTGTTTGGGCCGGACGGCGTAAATCCAAACCATACGCCTTGCCCAGGGCAATCATCTCATGCAGCGCTTTTAGTTGATCCGCCACTTCCTCGCGCAAACGGATGGTCTTGGTCTCCATGGCATCATTCAGTTTATCCAAATCCGCTTGTTTGGCGCCGATCAAGCGATCCAGCCCGTATAAGGCCACCCGCCGGTAATCGCCGATAATGCGCCCGCGCGCATAATTATCCGGCAACCCGGTAATAATGCCCAGTTTGCGGAGTTTCTTCATGTCTTCGGTATAAATGGAAAAAATCGCATCATTGTGCGATTTGCGGAATTTGGTGTAAATCTCGCTGATGCCGGGGTTCAATTTAAACCCGTGCGCCTCGCAGGCTTTTTCCACCAAACGCACGCCCCCAACGGGTTTGACAGCGCGGCGCAGAGGTTTGTCGGTCTGCAGACCGACGATCAATTCCTTTTTCTTCTCAATGTATCCCGGCCCGTGCGATACGATCCCGCTGACCGTATCCACATCAATATCCAGCACTCCGCCTTTTTTCCGTTCCTGGACCATAAGGCCTTGGACTTTTTTCCACAAACCATTGGTGCGCCGGGTCGGTCCGGTTAAGAAATCCGGCCCTGCGGCATACTCGGAAAAATTCTGATAAATAAAATCCTGGACGTCAATTTTAGACGTCCAGCGCCCTTTTTTGAAAGATTGTATTTTTTTAGCCATCATGGCCCTCCTGTGCGTGCCCCGATTGCATCCAGGCTCATTATCTAAGAACCGGGCATTTTCAGCCTTGACTTAAGTCCAGTATAAAAAGAAAAACGCCTGGATCTCCCGCGGTGTTATGCGCGGGTAACCCAGGCGTCCGGCTACTCTGCTGTCATGCTCGTGCTCCCCGGTGGTTGTCCACCTTCGCCAGTCACACGATCTGATTTACTAATACCAAATCTCCGCACACTTGTCAAGCCAAGGTCAATTAATCATTGGCCTATCATTCGAACTTGGGTTTATTCAATTTCTTTTTCTTCTGTATTTTTGGTTTCCATTTTTTTCTCTTTACCTGTAACAAAAAGCCCCACTAGCCAAAATAACGTAATCCCACTAATCAATGAACTTGACCACGGGTGTCCTTGAATCGCAACCCAAACACTTCCCGCCAATCCAAACAAAGCAATAGTAAAACCAAAAATTTGCCCCAAAAAAATATTCTTTACATTTGCTTTAATTTGTACCTGCGTCATTTCATGCCTGAAGTTCTGCTCTTTTTCCGCCATATTTAAAATACGTTCAGCAGCATTTGGAATGATCGAATTATACGCATGTAACACATTAGGCGGAGGAATAGGCCCTGAAAACTGTTGTGAAACTGCAACAACATGGCCTTTCCGCGATTTCCTCGCTGTATCACGCGGAGTTATTTTCTGTACTTTATTTGGTTCCAACTAAAACCTCTTGCTGTTCGGAATATTTTTTTATTGCTGCACGCCAATCTTCACCGATTTTCGCCCAATCATTTTCCAACATAATTGAATCATTGTCCATTCCGAATTGTTTACTAATATCAAAAACAATTCTCGAAAAAAAAGCACTCCGCACGCCGTATACAAAATATTCATTAATAACCTTTCTTTTATACTTCAACATACCCAATCACCACGTTTCTATTATTCGCTATTGTGAGTAGCGACTTTTCCATGAATTAGTTTAGCAATTTATAGATAATTTTGTCAAGATAACCATTTGATTGTCTTATACATCCACCTTAAATCCAATATCCACCTGACTGGCGGGAACCCCGCCCTTTACACCCCAGTTATCCAGCGCGGGCTCATGCAGCACAATGACCACATCCGCACGTTGAATTCCCAAGGCTTCCAATTTGGTCACAATCAATTGATAGAGTTTCTTTTTGGCCTCGAGCGAGCGCCCAGGAAAAACCGTCATTTCAACGATAGTGTACTTTTCACTTTTAGTGGATGGAATCTGAAAATTTTCAGGATCGAGTTCCCAGATTCTTTGATTTAAATCCCAGGTGGGAATTTGAAAAGCTTCCACCAAAGAAGCATGCACGGCTTGCATCAGGGCTTGTTTATGTTCAGGCGTACGGCCTTTGCGGAAACTGAGCGTCACTAAGGGCATGACAGAAACCCTCCTTTACTTCCGCCACTGTCGCCAGCGGCGGTGTCCCCATAACCATTGCTCCGGATATTGACGCACCCATTTTTCCACTTCTTTGTTCATGTTCCCCACGATTTCCGCCAAACACTCAGGATCGTCGGGGCAATCGCGGGGAATAACAAATTCAGGCCCAAACGTCACTTCCAGTGTGGAGTCCGGTTTGCGTACGCAAAAACACGGCACTAAAGGAGCACCGCTGATCAGGGCCAGTTTGGCGGCCCCTACCGTGGATCCGGCTTTTTGCCCCATAAAATCGACGTACACTCCGCCGGTTTCCACTTGGTCGATCAGTATACCAAGCAGCCCGCCTGAGCGCAAATGCGCATTCGCAAAGTAAGCGCAGCGGTGCCGCGGATTATCGGCAATAACCGACAAATTCTGCTGCGCGCGGAGCCAGCGGTAAATCTCAGAAGCATCTTTGTCTGAGGGATCGCGGAAAATAAACTTGGTAATGGGAATCCGGCACACGGCAACGATCATAAGCAAAAAATTGCCCATATGCCCGGAAAACACCACCGCACCTTTGCCCTGGGCCAGTATGGCTTCAAGTTGGTCTTGCCCGCGTACAGTTAAATAGCCGTCGAGTTTTTCCATATGCGCCAGAAAGTGGAAACACTCAAAAAACATGGCGCTCAAATGGGCGAAATTTCCACTGGCCATGCGGTGCCGTTGCTTTTGCGTCAGCGCATCGCCATAAACCAGCTTGAGGTTGTCCAACGTCACCTGGGCGCGCGGTTTCATCAGTTTAAAAACCAAATGCCCCAAACCCCGGCCCAGGGCCAGGCACGCACGGCGCGGCAACATCCCGGCGAAAAAAATCACCGTACGCAGAACAAAATAAAATATTCTAAAACGGCTGTTGGTTGGATAAGCTTTGGGTTGCGTCATGATATTCCCGGAAGAATGTTTGTCATGTCAAAAAAATGGAGCGGGGGACGGGGATCGAACCCGCGACGTTCAGCTTGGAAGGCTGACATTCTACCGCTGAATTACCCCCGCGTGAAAACCTTCACTATTTTGAACAATTGAGCAAGTTGAGCAATGGACCGCAATTGAACACGTGCTGGAATTCCCCGGCGCTTTAATGCCGGGCTTTTCCTATTGCTCCATTGCTCCATTGTTCAATTGCTCTGTTTTCGCCCAGCAGGGGCGAAAACTGGTGGACAGGGAAGGATTTGAACCTTCGTAGGGATAACCCGACAGATTTACAGTCTGTTGCCATTGACCGCTCGGCCACCTGTCCATCTAACCGCAAAAGAGGGTATAGTTTATACAAACTCGAAAAGCCTGTAAAGTTTTTTTTCGGAATTCTCACCCGTCGCTTTTCAGCCAGATTTTAATTAAACCGTCGGCTTGGCCCGGCTCTCCCCCGGCAATCCAATGGATGACCGCTCCCTGCCGTTCCATGCGCCGGAACCAAGTTTCCTGGCGCTTGGCGAAATCGCAAATTGCGAGATGCAGGCGTTCCACAAACTCCGCTTCCGAACGCAGGCGGCCTTCGCGGTAATCCAGCATAAAGCGGTATTCCAGCCCCAGCCGGTTCAGCCGCTCGCGGGAAACCCCTTGCGCCAAAAGCGCATCCAATTCGTCCAACATTCCGGCTGCCAGACGCTGTTCAAGGCGTGCCCGGATCCGCCTGCGCAATTCCGGCCGCGGATAGTGAACGCCCAGCAGGAGCGGACGAATCGGGGGCAAGGGTTCCGGCGGATGCGAACGCGTGTACTCGGCGATCTCAAGAGCGCGTACCAACCGGTCACGCTCGCACGTGTCTGTCGTATTGTGCAAATGGCCCCGGAACGCACGCAAACGCTCGACCAGCTGCTCCTCCGGCACACCGTCCAGTTCCCGGCGCAGCTCCAGATTTGGTGGAACCGGTGCCAGAGCATAACCGCGCAGCACGGCTTCCAAATACATCCCCGTGCCCCCCACCAGCACAGGAAGCCTTTGCCGCCGAACAATCGAATCCATGGCTGAAAAACAATCACGCTGAAAATGAAAGACAGTGTATTCTTCGGACAGGTCTGCAATGTCAATGAGGTGATGGGGAATGCGGTTTTCAGGCGAGCCGTACTCATCCGGATCTTTTCCCGAACCCAAATTCAGTTCCCGATACACCTGGCGTGAATCAACTGAAATCACTTCGCCGTTCCACTGCCGGGCCAAGTGCACTCCCAAACGGGTTTTCCCCGAAGCCGTAGGCCCGAGGATGACGAGGAGAGGGATGGAGGAAGGAAGCATATTCGCTCCGCGAAAAAATGGAGCCACCGGTCGGAATCGGACCGACGACCACCCGCTTACAAGGCGGGAGCTCTACCACTGAGCTACGGTGGCAAAATCGTTCAAAGGAATTGCCGTTATACACCATGCCCGGCAAAAAACGCAAGTGGGATTTCAACTTGAAAGAAGGGATTGCAGAGTAAGGCACTGGCGCGCCTGCTTTAGGTTGAAAGTTTTCATTTCTACTTTTCCGATTCATAGAACGATCCCTTCTTTACCTTGGCTACGTTT
>JAGVPM010000131.1 GCA_020052235.1 Candidatus Goldiibacteriota bacterium | reverse complement strand
TCCCCTACATCCCCTCCCACCAACCCTGGGGAGGGGAATGTGATTAGAGGCTGTGGACAGACGTTGTGACACAGTCTCCAAGGGGAGAGGAATTTAAAAAAACAAAAAAAATCTTTCTGTAACAGGACTAGATATCGGAGGCTGTATATGATTATTGTCATGAAACCGGGAGTTCCCCCCAAAGAAATCAAAGAAGTCATGGACCGCATAAAGAAAATGAAATTGGAACCGCATTTGCTCAAGGGCACCGAGCGGAATGTCATCGCGGTTATCGGCGATGAGCGCAACTTGCAGCGCCAGCCGCTTGAAGCAATCCCGGGAATTGAATCCGTGATGGCGGTATTGAAACCCTATAAATTGGCCAGCCGCGAGAGCAAGCGCGAAAATACGGTCATCCAATCCGGGCCTATGGTCATTGGCGGCAACAAATTGGCGATCATTGCCGGGCCGTGCACCGTGGAAAATCAGGCCATGATCCTGCAGACAGGTAAAAGCGTGAAAGCCAGCGGCGCTTCGGCCTTGCGCGGGGGTGCGTTCAAACCCCGGACCAGCCCGTATGCGTTTCAGGGATTGAAAGGCGCGGGATTGAAATTTTTGGCCGACACCCGCAAACAAACCGGGTTGCCGATTGTAACGGAGGTTTTGGACCCGCGCGATGTCGAAGCGGTGGCGAAAAGCGCGGATATTTTGCAAATCGGAACGCGGAACATGCAGAATTTTGAATTGTTGAAAATGGCCGGCAAGCAGCCCAAGCCCGTCTTGTTGAAACGCGGTTTGGCTGCCGGGGTGGAAGAGTGGCTTATGTCCGCCGAGTACATCATGGCCCAGGGAAATTACCAGGTTATTTTGTGCGAGCGCGGCATCCGCACCTTTAATGATTACGCCCGCAACACCCTGGACCTGACCGTGATTCCGGCGCTGAAGGAACGCACGCATTTGCCGGTCATAGTGGATCCGTCCCACGGAACGGGCAAGCGCAGTTATGTGGCTCCCATGGCCAAAGCTGCGATCGCGGTCGGCGCCGACGGGTTGCTCCTCGAAGTGCATCCGCATCCGGATCGCGCCTTAATCGACGGACAGCAGTCGCTTTCCTTGGAAGAGTTCGCGCAACTTATGAAAGAATTGGCGCCGGTGGCCGCGGCGGTGGGGAGAACGATATAAGCGGTTTAAAACATTAAAATCGTGAACTTTACTGGGTTCGGGTGTAAAATAATGGTCAATTCATAAGGGGATTTTTTAATTATGGGGCTCGAATTACTTCCTGACTTTGTCAGCACAAATTATGAGACATATGAATGGAAACATGCGTGTGCCATTTTGCAGCGTGATTTTAATAAAGAATGGAAAGATATCATTGAAGTATTAACAAATTTCCGGTTTTATAAAAGTTGGATTGTTGAAGGTGGTGGCCGAAAATCACAAGTTGCCGAAGCAATTGATCATGAATTTAATCAGCGCGGATGGATAGAAAAAGATTTTTCGACTAAAGTTGTCGTAGATGAAAATGAAATGAAATCGCCAACACATAAAGTTGATTGTTATAAAAATAAAATAGCTTTGGAAATCGAATGGAATAATAAAGACCCATTCTATGACAGAGATTTAAATAATTTTCGTTTATTATTTGATTTGCGGGCAATAAGTGTCGGGATTATTATTACTCGCAAGGATGAATTACAGGAGCTCTTTAAAAAATATAAATTGGGTTCTAAATATGGTGCATCCACGACACATATGTCTAAATTATTGCCGCGGATAGAAGGTGGAAGTGGCGGCGGGTGTCCGATTTTAGTTTTCGGAATATCAAAAAGATTGTTTCATGAGGGTGGATAATTTATGACAAATTCAATTAATGCCGCAGAAGATTTCAGTAAACATGTAAAAGAAAGTTTTCGCACAATTTTAGCTGATCCTCCCTGGCGTTTCATGAATCGTACCGGAAAGATGGCGCCAGAGCATAAACGGCTGCTTCGTTATCCAACATTGACGCTAAAAGAAATTTGTGAAATACCCGTTGCTGATGTTGCGGCTGAGCAAAGTCATTTATATTTATGGGTTCCAAACGCTTTATTAGCAGAAGGTATAGAGGTCATGAAGGCATGGGGTTTTACCTACAAGACAAATTTGATTTGGTTTAAGACACGAAAAGATGGCGGCCCGGATGGACGAGGAGTGGGGTTTTATTTTCGTAATACAACTGAAATTATTTTGTTTGGGATAAAAGGGCGCTTTAGGACGCTTGCACCTGGACGCAGTCAAGTAAATGTAATTAGGACGCAAAAACGCGAACATTCCAGAAAGCCTGATGAAGTATACGAAATTATTGAAAAATGCAGTCCCGGGCCGTATTTGGAATTATTTGCTCGTGGAAAAAGACCAAAGTGGGAACAATGGGGAAATCAGGTTGAGGATTATCAACCCACATGGTCTACCTATGCCAATCATTCACAGGTTGTTTTGAAAACAGATCGGAACGAGAAGAAGAAACCAAAAGAGCAGCAGGTTGGTTTTAATGGCGTATTGGGTACTTTAAAAACAGCATAATAAAATAAGTTGATAAAACTTTCGACACAAAAAGCCTCCTTTCATGGGAGGTTTTTTATGTCGAAGAAAGAATTATGACCAATGACAGACGCAGAACTTGCCCGTTTGCGCGCTGCAGAAGACATTCAAATTCGCGAACAGGCATTGCGCTGGCTGGATCGGCGGGCTTATGCGCGCGCGGAACTGGCCCGGCGGCTGCGGCAAAAGCAATTTCCGAGCGAAGGTATTGAACGTGTTTTGGACCGCCTGAAAAACGCGGGCGTGCTCAATGACGAGCAATTTGCGCGGGAATGGATTCGCGGGCATTCGCGGACAGGGAGCTTGGGCGGGCGGCGCGTGCGCGCCGAGCTTAGGCAAAAAGGCTTGTCTGATGAAGTGATTGAATTGGTTTGGGCCGAAACCGGAGAAACCGGCGAAGAACAAGCGTGTGAAGAATTGGCGCAACGCAAGTGGCGGACCTACCGTGCGCTGCCGCGGGAAGCAGCCCGGCGGCGGTTGGCGAGTTTCCTGACCCGGCGGGGATTTGACGTAAATGATGTGATCCGCGCCGTGGACCGCGTGGCGCCGCGCGGCGGGGAAGATACTGTTGAATTTTAGCGTGGAGGAAGTTAAATGAGCATGACGAGCAGTGAGATCCGTAAGAAGTACCTGGAGTTTTTTCAGGGACACGGGCATACGGTCGTGGCCAGCGCCGGTTTGGTGCCGGACGATCCGAGCGTGTTGTTTTCCGTGGCGGGCATGGTCCAGTTTAAACCGTATTTTCTCGGGACCGTTCCCAAGCCGTTTACGCGCGCCGCGAGTTCGCAAAAATGCCTGCGCACCAATGACATTGACAACGTGGGGTTCACTGCCCGGCACCATACTTTTTTTGAAATGCTCGGCAATTTTTCCTTCGGCGACTATTTTAAGGAAGAAGCCATTGCCTGGAGCTGGGATTTTCTGGTCAATGTCTGCGGTCTGGACAAGTCCAAGCTGTGGATCACGGTGTTCAAAGACGATGACGAAGCATTCAATATTTGGAAAAATAAAATCGGGGTTTCGGAAAAGCGCATTGTGCGCATGGGCGAGGACACCAATTTTTGGACCATGGGCGAAACCGGCCCCTGCGGACCGTGCAGTGAAATTCTTTTCGACACCGGACACAAGCCCGGCAAGCCCGAAACCCGGCCCGAGGACGACGGCGAGCGGTATTTGGAAGTTTGGAACTTGGTGTTCACACAATTCGACCGCCAGGCCGACGGGAGTTTGCAGGCACTGCCGCAAAAAAATATCGACACCGGCATGGGCCTGGAGCGTTTGGCGGCCGTGTTGCAGGGCGTGCCCACGAATTTTGACACGGATTTGTTTCAACCCTTGATTCAAGCCGTGGCCAAAGAGACCATGGTCCGTTACGGCAAGGAAACCAAGAGCGATTGTTCCATGAAGGTTATTGCGGACCATGTGCGCGCTTCGGTTTTTTTGATTTTTGACGGCATCTTGCCGGGCAACGAAGGACGCGGATACGTTTTGCGCCGCATCATGCGCCGCGCGCTGCGCCATGGAAAATTGCTGGGCTTGAACGAGCCCTTTTTGCACAAGCTGGTTCCGCATGTGGTGCACATGATGGCCGACGCGTATCCGGAGCTGGCCGAACGCCGCGAGCATATTGCCTTGGTCATCAAAAGCGAGGAAGACCGTTTCCAACACACGCTGGATTCGGGGCTGGCGATTTTGAATGATATGATCGCGGACATGAAAAAGAAAAATCAAACCGTGCTCAGCGGAGCGCAGAGTTTTCAGTTGTATGACACGTACGGCTTCCCCTTGGACTTGACGCGTGAAATTGCCATTGAGCATAAATTTACGGTGGATGAAGTTGGATTCAAGGAAGCCATGGAAAAACAGCGCCAGCGCGCGCGCGCGGCCTGGGTGGGAAGCGGCGACAGCGCCGCCTCGCCTGTGATCCGTGAATTGGCCGGAAAGCTTGGGGCAACATCTTTCGCCGGGTATCACCAACTGCGCGCGGAGGCGGAAATCACGGCCATCATTAAAAATGAAAAAGTGGTTTCAGAAGCTTCGGCCGGCGACGAGGTGGTGGTGGTGCTTAACCAGACGCCGTTTTACGCCGAGTCCGGCGGCCAGGCCGCGGATCCCGGAGAATTGACTGAAGCCGGAGTTAAAGTGGAAATTATTGACGTGCAGAAGAGCCCCGAAGGCCTATACCTGCATATGGGAAAAATTATTCAGGGGAAAATCCGGCACGGAGAAAAGATTGTGGCGCAGGTGCTGACCTCCGCGCGCGCAGCCACGGCCCGCAACCATACGGCCACGCACTTGCTGCAGGCCGCGTTGCGCAGCGTGCTGGGCAAGCATGTGGAACAGTCGGGTTCGGATGTGCGCGCGGGCAGTTTCCGGTTTGACTTCACGCATTTCCAAGGCGTAACCCGGGGCGAGTTGGACCACATTGAAGACATTGTGAATGCGAAGATATTGGAAAATATCCCCGTGGAAGTTTTGGAGCTGACGCTGGAAGAAGCCAAATCGCGCGGCGCCATGGCCTTGTTCGGGGAAAAGTACGGCGATTGGGTCCGCATGGTTCAGGTGGGGGACTATTCGCTTGAATTGTGCGGCGGCACGCATGTGCGCGCCACCGGGGACATCGGCATGGTGCGCGTGCTGAGCGAAAGCAGCGTTTCGGCCGGGGTGCGGCGCATTGAAGCCGTGGCCGGGGAAGGCGCATTCCGCGCCGCCAAGCGCGAACAACATGTGATTGGAGATATTTGCGATCATTTGCACACGAGCGCCGATGAGATTGCCGCACGCGTGGAAAAAATGACAGTGCGCATCAAAGAGTTGGAAAAGCAATTGGAGAAACTCCAGGTTAAACAAGCGGCCGGCAGCATGGATGAATTGATGAACCAAGTGCAAACCATCAACGGGGTGAAACTGATTGTGGCTGATTTGCCAGGGTTTAATCCCGTGGCCATGCGTACGGCGTCGGATACGCTGAAACAAAAACTGGGTTCAGGCGTGGTGGTGCTGGCGACCGTGGCCGAGGGCAAAGTGGCGTTGATCGCCGCTGCCACGGCTGATCTGGCCGGGATCAAAGTTCATGCCGGTAAATTAGTGGGTGAAGTGGCCAAGCTCGTGGATGGTTCAGGCGGCGGCCGCCCGGATTTTGCGCAAGCCGGAGGTAAAGCGCCGGAGAAATTAGCCGAGGCTTTGAAAAAAGTACCGGAGATTGTTGCGGGACTGGTGAAAGCGTAGATTTTATTCTCGAGGAGGCGTAACCATGGAGATTTTCAAGAAAGTGTTTTTAGCCGGATTGGGTGCAGTCAGTCTCTCGCAGGAGCGTACCAAGGAAATCGTCGACGAGCTGGTAAAAGCAGGCAAGTTGAAGGAAAAAGACGGGCAGAAACTTTTTAAAGAGATGATGGCCAAAGCCACGGTGGTGAAGAAAGATCTGGAAGTTAAGGTAAACCAACAGGCCAAGGTTGTATATGAAAAAATGAACACCGTGGCGCTGGATCAATTGAAAAAAATGGAACGCCGCATTCAAAGTTTGGAAAAGGAATTGAACAAGTCGGCCAAGGCCACACCGGGGAAAAAATCCGCCGGCAAGACCAAGCGCTGACCGTAGCTGCCCATGAGCGCCATGCCCCGCTTGGGAGCTACGTTTCAAGATTTAAACCGGCTGCGCGAGATCGTACAAGTTCTCGTGGGGCACGGCTTTGGGTTTTTGGTCGATCAATTGCAACTAAAGCAATACCTGCCGGGCCGGGCCAGAATTCGGGTAAGGCCCGCGCATAAGCTTTCGGTCCCGGTGCGCGTGCGGATGGTGCTGGAAACCCTGGGGCCGGTGTTTATCAAATTCGGCCAGACGCTTTCCATGCGTCCGGACATGCTGCCGCTGGAATTCATGACCGAGTTGGTCAAACTTCAGGACAATGTGCCGCCGATTCCCAAAGAGGACGTCAGGCGCCTGATCGAGGAAGAACTCGGCGCTCCGTTGGAAAAACTCTTTAAAAAATTCAATCACACGCCGATCGCCGCCGCGTCCATGGCCCAGGTGCACTTGGCGGTCAGGCACGACGGGCAGGAAGTGGCCGTAAAAATCCAGCGTCCGGGATTGCGGAAAGTTTTGGACTCGGACATCGAGATTCTGCGTTTCTTGGCGCGGCTCTGGGAGCGGTTTTCAGGCCAGGAACTGCCCCGGCGGCCTTTGGAGTTCGTTAACGAGTTTGAGCGCATCATACGGGAAGAGCTCGACTTCGTGGTGGAGGGCCGCCATGTGGAACGGTTTCAGCGCAATTTTAAAACCCGCGAGGCGTACCATTTCCCGAAAATAGATTGGGCGCTTACCACGCCGCGTTGCCTGACGCAAGAATTCATAGATGGGTATAAGCTGACCGAATTGCCCAAAACCCTGCCAACCCAGGAGCGCCGCCGCTTGGCGCAAATTTTGGTGGACGCCTACATCCTGATGGCTCTGGAAGATCATTTTTTCCATGCCGATCCGCATCCGGGAAATTTGCTGCTGGATAAAAAAAAGAAACTGGTTTTTATCGACTCCGGGCAAGTGGGGCGCTTGGACAGCGAGACCGTAACCGCGTTTACGGACATGCTGCTGGCCCTGGTCACCCAAAACACCGACGACTTGGTGGACGCGTACCTGCGTTTGAGCATGACCGATGAAGTTGTTGATACCCGCGCCATGAAAAAAGACGTAGGGATTTTTCTGGAACAATATTATTCCCTGCCCGTGGAGAAAATTTCTTTCGGGCAATCCATGCAGGACTTGATCGGCATTTCCGCCAAATACCGCATCCAGTTGCCGCCGGATTTTATAGTATTGGCCCGGACTTTTTTCGGCGTGGAGGGACTGGCCCGCAGCCTGAACCCCGAACTGAACTTGGTCGAGGCGGCCCGCCCCACGGCAGAGAAAATTTTGCGCCAGCGTTACGATCCCCGGAAGCTGGGCAAAAATTTATGGCGTCAGATAAGGGGTTTGGAGCGCTTTCTCACCAACCTGCCCAGCCAGATGCACGAACTGATGCTCAAGCTCCTGCAGGGGCATTTGAAAATTGAATTTCAGCACGAAGGACTGGAGACGCTGCAACACAACCTTGACCGCGCCAGCAACCGGCTTTCGTTTTCCATGGTGGTGGCGGCATTGATTATCGGATCGTCACTGCTGCTCACGGCCGG
Organism: Candidatus Goldiibacteriota bacterium; assembly: GCA_020052235.1. Classification (GTDB taxonomy): domain Bacteria; phylum Oederibacteriota; class JAAXVQ01; order JAAXVQ01; family JAAXVQ01; genus JAAXVQ01. The sequence continues at coordinate 2,668 of JAGVPM010000131.1, read as the reverse complement.
CCGCGGTACGGCCTTGAGCCATCTGTCAATTTTAGGCCTGGTGGGGTATTTAATCGCCGGTATTTTAGGCTTATGGCTGATTATCGCCATTTTGCGTTCAGGTAAAATTTAATGCCCGGGGGCAAGGGCAGAATCGCCGGTATTGATTACGGCCAAACGCGCATTGGGCTGGCGCTTTCGGACCCCCTGGGCATCATGGCGCAGCCCTGGGAAACGTTCCCCAACCGCGGAGCCAAAACGTTTGACCCGTTAACTCAAAAATTACGCGCCCAAGGCGTGGTCCGGATTGTGGTAGGCTTGCCCAAGCACATGAACGGGGACGAAGGCGAGAAAGCGCGGGAAGCCCGCGCGTTCGGCGAAACCTTGGGAGCGCAATCCGGGCTGCCCGTGGACTACATCGACGAGCGCCTGACCACCATGGCCGCCCACCGCGTCCTGGCTGAATCCAATTTATCCGGCAAAAAAAAACGCGCGGTAGTGGATCAAATCGCCGCCGCCATGATCCTGCAAATCTGGATGGACCGGCAAAGACAAAAAAACTCCTGAAAAATTACATAACACAAATTTCGGAGATTTATATTTTCGGATTTTTTTTGTCATTTCGAACGAAGTGAGAAATCTAATAAAGATTTCTCGGCTTTGCCTCGAAATGACAAATGAAAAAACTTGAAAGGTTAAATGTTCCGTTCGGCAATGTCGCCGATGATGGGAAGTTTGAAGGCCACGCCCTGGGCGGCTTTTACCATGAGGAAAAGCCAGATCACGAACGCGCTGATGGAAAGCAGAAAATTCACAACAAAGCCCAAAATGGGAATAATCCCGAAAACCAGCATAATTACAAACAAGCCGCCGAACAGGATAATTGATTGCAGGGCGTGAAAGCGGACAAAGGCATTATGTTTTTCCACGATAAAAAAGAGGATGCCGCTGACGAACCACAACAGATAAGCCAACGCACCGGCGACCGTGGGTTCCAAACCGGAAACCGTAGTACCTAAATCTGAATCCGAAGGCCGGTTCGAGTGCAGCATGCTGATTCCCCCTTTGACCATCATTTCGAACGGCCAATTATATAAGCGGGAGGGGGGTTTGTAAATACAAAACAGGCGCGGCCGCTAGCTCAGAACCCGTTCCAGGATCCGTTTAAGCTCATCAACTTCAAACGGTTTGGCGATAAAATCATTGGCCCCATGTTTGATCGCCGTATACCGGACATCGTAACCCGACATAAGGATAACGGGAATGCCCGGGTTTTGACTGCGGATGCATTGCAGTATTTCAAGCCCATCCAAGCCGGGCAGCTGATAATCCAAAAGCACGCAGTCGGGCTCGTTGGATAAAAATTTCAGCAAGGCCGCTTGCCCGGTGGCGGCAAACTCCAAAGCATACTCGTTGCCTAAAACATCATTCAAAGAATCAAACAAGCCGGCATTATCATCAATGACCAAAAGTTGTTTGCGATCCGAAGAAAACATAGCCACGCCCCATGGTGTTCAGGATAGAGATGCTATTCTATATGACAGCTAGGCGGGGAAATAGTTTTGATGATTTTTTGGGTCTTCGCCCGATCGAGTGGGTAAACTTCACCGCTTTTCTGCCGTCATTCCGGCGAAACAGGCTGTGTAATAACGCGCTTTTTTGTTCGTCATCCCGTTATGCCCCTAAACGGGATCCAGTAAAAGCTTTGTTTTTAAAGCGTTTTCTGGACCCCGTTTTTCAACGGGGTGACGATCACGTCAAGCGGTGGCTGGCACCTTTTGAGGCGCCGTTGCCGCATTTCCATTCCTGCTTAAAAAATCATGGAAACCGATTTATAGGCATGATATGATTGTGCCACTTATGAAAAATGATTTTTTGGTTCTTTTAAAAACCCGTGTTTTAGAAAGTTTGCGTCAGGAGCCAGTTAAAATTATTTTATTCGGATCGCGGGCTTCGGGGAAAGCATCCCCGGCCTCTGACGTGGATTTAGCCATCATACCGTATGGCCGCTATAACAAATCGAAAATCACCCGTTTGCGGGATCAAATAGAAGAAATGAATATTCCGTATTATGTGGATTTGGTTAATTTTGACGATGTTTCCGATGCCTTCAAACAAGCGGCCTTAAAAGGTAGCGTGGCATGGAAAGATTAAACTTAAAGCGTGTTGACGCTGAAAAGGCATTAGTTTCGCTCCAAGAGGCGTTGCGCGAACCTTTCAGCATACTGGTCCGTGACGCGTCGATTCAGCGGTTTGAATATACGTTCGAAGCCGTATGGAAATATTTAAAACTCTATCTGGAAGTTCAGGAAGGCGTGGTTTGCCAGTCGCCCAAAGCGTGCTTCAAATCCGCTTTTTCCACCGGGTTGTTAACCGAGGATGAAACGCTCACCTGTTTGGAAATGACCGACCGCCGTAATGATACTTCCCATACGTACAAAGAAGCAGTGGCCGAAGCCATTTACCGCCAATTACCAGTCTTTGCCGTCCTCATGTCCGCGCTCCTCGAAAAAAGCCGCAGGTAAGGGCACGGCAGGCCGCGGTTTGACCTCTTTAAACAACGTGCCTGGCACCTTTTGCACGGCGAGACCGCATTCCAGAGAGAAAAAACGGAAAAATCAACGGACCTAAAAGGCCAAGGAATGCCTTGCAAACGCGAAAAAAACGGGATAAGCTTTAAAGCATTAAG
>JAGVPM010000056.1 GCA_020052235.1 Candidatus Goldiibacteriota bacterium | reverse complement strand
TTCGGAGCGTTTAGAGCTTAAAAACAGATTGCTTCGTCGCAAAAACGCTTCTCGCAATGACAATCAAATGTAAAGAAGCGTTAGACTCACTACACTAGGCATCGAAGTTATCATGTTGACCGGGGACAGCAAAACGACAGCCGGGGTTGTGGCCAAACAACTGGGGCGCAGGCGCACGTGGGTATTGCCATGGGCACGGGCACGGATGTGGCCATGGAGAGCGCGGGCGTTACGTTGGTGAAGGGCGACTTAAGCGGTATTGTCCGCGCTATTGCTTTGAGCCGGGCCACGCTGCGGAACATAAAGCAAAATCTTTTATTTGCTTTTATCTACAATGCCTTGGGCGTGCCCATCGCGGCAGGCGTTTTATACCCGTTTTTCGGAATTCTTTTAAGTCCGGTCATTGCGGCGGCAGCTATGAGTTTTAGTTCGGTCTCGGTTATTGGAAACGCGCTGCGTTTGCGGCGGGTGAAAATTTAAAATACGCTGCACCGCAACCGAAAAATCTGTTAAAATCGCTTGTGCAAAAGTAGTTCCGGTTTTTGGAGGTGGTAATGACGTCCGAGGAACGGATCACGGGCAGCCAAGAGACGCGCCGCCGCTGGTTGGAGAATGTCCGGCCACCGGACTGGAGAAATCCCAAACCATCTGGACGTTATAATTTGGTGGTCATCGGGGCCGGAACCGCGGGGTTGACCGCGGCGTTGGAGGCCGCAAGCCTGGGCGGCAAGGTGGCGTTGGTGGAAAAGCACCGCATGGGCGGAAAGCGTTTGAATGCCGGTTGCGTGCCGTTTCAGCGTTTGATTAAAGTCGCGCGCCAGGCCGCCGGACTGCGGCAGGCAAAATTATCCGGATTTCGGTTGTTGCAGGCTCCGGAGGTGGATTTTGCCCAAGTCATGGAAGACATCCGGCGGCGGCGGGCGGAATTTAGTTGGAATGATTCCGCGACCCGCGTACAAAATCTGGGAGTGGATGTATATTTCGGGGAAGCACACTGGCTGGATGCGCAAACGGTAGAGGTGGCCGGGGCACGGTTACAGTTTAAACACGCGGTCATGGCCATGGGCTCGCGTCCCGATATACCCGGAATTCCGGGTTTGGAGGAAACGGGTTATTTAACCCCTGAAACGGTTTTTGAAATCACACAGCGCCCCGTCCGCTTGGCGGTTATAGGCAGCGGGCCCGAAGGCTGTGAATTGGCCCAGGCCTTTCAACGTTTGGGGTGCCGCGTGACCTTGTTGGAACAAAACGCGCAGTTGCTGGAGCGCGAAGATTCCGACGCAACCGAGCTGCTTCGCCAAACCTTGGCCGAAGAAGGCATGGAGGTATTGCTCCATGCTAAGGTGCTTGAGGTCATGCAGCGGGGCAAAGAAAAAGTCATTCGCGTCCAAATTGGCGGGCAGGAACGCGAAGTGGCGGTGGATGAAATATTCATTAGCACCGGACGCAGACCCAACGTGGAAGGGTTGAACCTGGAAAGCGCCGGTGTGCAATACAACCGCAGCCAAGGCGTGCGGGTGAACGAGTTCCTGCAAACCACGCAGCCGCATATTTACGCGGCCGGGAATATTTGCGCGCCGCACGGTTTTCCGCATGCGGCCGGCGTCATGGCGCGCATCGCGGTGCGGAATGCCTTGTTTCCCGGAAAGCGGCGGATGGATTTTTCCCGCATCCCGCGCTGCACCTGTACGGATCCCGAAATTGCCCAAGCCGGCCAAAGCGCCAATGAATTAAAAGCCGCGCAGGCGAAGTTTGATGCCTATACGTATTCTTTGCAAACGCTGGACGGCGCTGTTTTCGATTACGAAATGCGCGGATTTGTCAAAGCTTTGGTACGCCCGGGAACGGACCGGGTGCTGGGCTTGACGCTGGTGGGATCCAAGGCCGGCGGCATGCTGGGCGAGGCGGCACTGGCCTTTCACTGCGGGATGCGGCTTCGCGATCTAGCGCAGGTGATTCATCCATGTCCGTCACAGGGCGAGGCCTTGCGCCGGGCAGCTCTGGAGTTTCTTCGCAGCCGCTTGACGGTGGTGCGTAAAAAATGGTTTATCCGCTGGCTGGCGTGGAGACGGTGAAGGAAATAGGGTAACGCCTTGCAGGAACGCAGGTTCTCGGTTATGATACCCCGGGAGCCGGAAAACCGCGGGAGGAGATTCCCTGGGGAAAAAGGAGTACCGCACCATGCCTATGGACTTTAAAATGGACATCCCGTCTAGCAGCGCGCTAAATGAAGGTGAAGAAAAAGACGTTGTATTTGACATGGCAATTTTGGGCGGCGGTCCGGCGGGCTTGACCGCGGCCGTGTATGCCATGCGCAAACAGATGAGCGTCATTATGATCTCCCCGGACTTGGGCGGCCAAGTTTTGAAAACGTCCGGGATTGAAAACTACATGGGGTTTCAATACATCACCGGTGCGGAACTTTCGCAAAAATTTTCCGAGCAGGCGCAGTTGTTTTCCATTAAACGGCTGCAAGAGTCCGCGATACACCTGAAACAAATTGAAAACAACAGATTTGTCACCCGCACCGACGGCGGGCGCGAAATTACCAGCCGCACGCTGATTCTGGCCACGGGGAAGCGCTGGCGAAAACTGAACATACCCGGGGAAGAGCTGTACCTGGGGCATGGCGTGGTGAATTGCGCCGTGTGCGACGCGCCTTTTTTCAAAGGCCTGCCCGTCGTGGTGGCCGGCGGCGGAAACTCGGCGGCCAGCGCGGCATTGGATCTGATCCGTTTGAATTGCAAAGTGACCCTGGTTAATTATTCCCCCGGGTGGCAGGCGGATCCGGTTTTAATGAAACAACTTCAGGGCCGGGTGGAACTTTTGGACCAGCATCAAATCCTGGAGATTCAAGGAGAGCATGACCGGGTTACAGGGGTTAAACTCATGGACCGCGAAAGCAAGCGCGAGCACCAGCTTGAAACCAGCGGCGTTTTTATTGAAATTGGGCTGATACCCAATACCGAGGTGTTCAAGGGATTTGTGGCGCTGAACGAATACCTGGAAATTTCCGTGGACTGCGCTACGCGCACTTCGCGCCGGGGTGTTTTTGCCGCCGGGGACTGTACGAGCGTCCCGGAAAAACAAATTATCATTGCTGCCGGAGAAGGCGCCAAAGCCGCCTTGGCCGCGTATCATTATATTACGTTTCAAAAGCATTAAATTAGGTTGCGGTAAAACAGATCAATCGCGGGAGGTATTTTCATGGCACTGCTGGATGAAAAAATTAGGGCGCAAGTTCAACCCCAAGCCCAGGCCTTGATAAAACCCGTGACCTTGCATGTGTTCACGCAGGAACTGGAATGCCAATTTTGCCGCGAAACGCGCCAATTGGCCGAGGAGCTGGCGGCCATGGCGCCGGAGAAAATCAAGGTGGCGGTGCATAATTTTGTTTTGGACAAAGCCGAGGTGGAAACCTATAAGATTGATAAAATTCCGGCCCTGGCCGTGGTGGGCGAGCAAGATTACGGCATCCGGTTTTTCGGCATCCCGGGGGGTTATGAATTTACGTCTTTGCTGCAAGCCATCACCATGGTGGGCAGCGGCGATGCCGGTTTGTCCCAAGCCTCGCGCATGAAGCTGGGGGCTTTGATTAAGCCAGTTAATCTCAAGGTCTACGTGACGCTTACCTGTCCGTATTGCCCGCAAGCCGTGCATCTGGCGCATCAAATGGCCATGGCCAGCCCCTTGATCCGGGCCGAAATGATCGAGGCCACGGAATTTCCGCACTTGGCCAACCGCGACCAGATCATGGCCGTGCCCAAGGTGGTCATAGACGGCATTGGATCCTTCGAGGGCGCGTTGCCCGAGGCGCTGTTTATTGAAAAAATCATCGCGTTGGTTAATGGAGGCAAAACGTGAACGAGCGGACGCGCATCATCTTAAACGGCATTGCCGCGTCCCCGGGTTTGGCCGTGGGCAAGGTGTGCTTTTGGAACGATCCCGAGAGCATCCCGCGCTACACCATTAAACCCGATCAGGTAAAAATTGAATTGGCCCGGCTGGACGAAGCGTTGATCACGGCGCGGAAACAGCTGGATATTTTAAAGACGCGCGTGGAAAAGGAAGTTGGAGAAAAAGAAGCCGCCATTTTCACCTCGCACGGGCTGCTCTTGGATGACCCGGCTTTTTACGCCCGGGTTGAGAAACTTTTAATCAACGACAACATCAACCTCGAAGCGGCCGTGGAAGACGCCATTGAAGACATCGTGCGCGTGTTCAAGAAAATTTCCGATCCGTATCTGCGCGAGCGCGCCGACGACTACCGCGATGTCGGGCGGCGGGTTTTGGAAAACTTGCTCTCCTACCAGCGCCAGTGCACCATGGACGAAGGCGAACCGATCATATTGGTGGCGAGGGAATTAATGCCCTCGGACACAGTGCAATTTCATAGGCAGCGCATCGGCGCATTTGTAACCGAGCGCGGCGGAGTTTCCTCGCACGCCGCCATTTTGGCCCGCTCCCTGCGTTTGCCCGCGGTGGTAAGTGTTCCCCACGCCTTGTCGCGCGTGGGTGCCGGGGTTCTGGTTTTGGTGGATGGAAATCAGGGGCGGATGATCATCAATCCGTCGCCCGGGGAAATTGAAGCGGCGCGTAAAGATCACGATATCCGCGAACGCGCCGCGGAGCGCGTCCGGGTTTCGGCCAAAGCCATGACCCGGGACCAAGTGGAGGTTGCCTTATCGGCCAATCTGACCCGGGAAAACGAAGCCGATGAAGCGCGCCGGGTGGGTGCCCAGGGCGTGGGTTTGTTGCGCACGGAATTTTTGTTTATGGACCGGGGCGAATTTTTGGATGAGGAAAAGCAATACCGCGCCTACCGGCACGTGGTGGAAACCATGGCGCCGCATACGGTGACCATCCGCACCCTGGATTTGGGCGAGGATAAACAGTTTGCTTTTGAAAATCCCGTGCAAAACGCAGCCTGCATTTTGGGCTGGCGTTCCCTGCGGCTTTCTCTTTCGGATGAAGCGGTTTTTTTGGCCCAATTGCGGGCCATCCTGCGCGCAGCCGCGCACGGGCCCGTGCGGATATTGCTCCCCATGGTGGCCGGGGTCGAGGACATCCGCCGCGTCCGGGTCCTGTTGGAGAAAGCCCAAAACGATTTGGAAACAGCGGGTGAGACATTTGGCCGACAGGTGCCCGTGGGGGCCATGATCGAAACCCCGGCCGCGGCGGTTCTGCCCGAGGTGATTTTACGGGAAGCTGATTTTTTATCCGTGGGCACCAATGATTTGGTCCAGTACGTTTTGGTGGCGGACCGCGTTTCCGAGCGCATGCAGCCGTATTACCGTTCCACGTCGCCCGCGATCATCGCATTGCTGGCCAAATTGGCCCAGGCCGCTCAAGCCGCGGGGAAAGACATCAGCATCTGCGGAGAGATCGCCGGGGACCCCATGTATTTGCCGCTGTTGTTGGGTTTGGGCTACCGCAATTTATCCGTGGCCCCGGTGCTTATTCCGGACTTGGCCGCGGCCGTGGGCGAATGCAACCTGGCCCAAGCCGAGAGTTTGGCCCAACGCTGCCTGAGCCTGTCCACGGCCGACGAGGTCGAAGCCTGCCTGCGCGAGGGCATGGCCAAGAGCGCGCTTGCGGTTTAAGCCGAAGGCCAGCCGCCTCTAAGATAAAAAGATTGATTAAAATATAATAATATGCTAATGTGTAGGTGATATGAAAAAAATCAAACCCGAATCCGCCGATATTCAGCAACAAGCCGAATGGCTGCGCGCCATGTCGCACCCCTTGCGCCTGCGCATGCTTATGGGATTATCCCAGTGCGAATGCAATGTGGGGCGCCTGTGGCAGGAACTGAAAATTTCCCAGCCGCTGGCCTCTCAGCATCTGAACCGCATGCGGCGGGCAGGCCTGATTATAGGGGAAAGGCGCGGGCAGGAAATCTGCTACCGCCTCGCCGACCCCCGGATTGCTAAAATTTTAAAGCTGTTGCTGGAAAAACCCAGAACTTAGAAAATAGCTTAGGAGGAACGAGTATGGCCAAAGATATTAAAGAAAGCGAATTTACCTTGGAAGTTATGCAGTCCGAGCAGCCTGTGCTGATTGACTTTCACGCGCCCTGGTGCGGACCGTGCAAACTGGTTGCCCCCATGCTGGAAGAAATTTCCAAAGAGCGACCGCAGCTTAAGATTGTCAAGGTGGACGTGGATCAGGCGCCGGGCTTGGCACAGCAGCACCGTGTCATGAGCGTGCCCACCATGGTTTTGTATAAGAAGGGTGTGATCGTGGGAACCTGGGTGGGGCTGCGCCCCAAACCCGCGCTGCTCGGCGAGATCGACAAAGCGCTAGCCTAAGAAAGAAGGGCAATCATGATGAAAAAAATTATACTCCCCGCGTTTATACTGTTGGTCGTTGTGGCGGGATGCAGGCCCGGATCAGTACCGGCCGCCAAACCGGAAGCTGTTTCAGCTAATGCCGCGCAAGCCCAAGTTTTTCCGGATTTTAAGGTCAAGGGGTTCGACGGAAAGGAAATTGCCTTATCTCAGTACCGGGGCAAAATCCTAATCCTGGATTTGTTTGCCACGTGGTGCCCGCCGTGCCGGATGGAGATCCCGCACTTTGTGGAACTGCAACAGGCGTATAAAGACCGCGTGAGCGTGGTCGGCTTGTCCTTTGACCAAGGAGCGGCCAAGGATGTTCAGGCATTTGCCAAAGAAATGAAGATCAATTATGACCTCTATTGGGGCAACGAAGAAATCGCCCAGTTCGTAGGCCTGCGCGGCATTCCGCATACATTGGTAATAGACGCGGAAGGGCATGTGATTAAATCCTATGTAGGGTACAGGGATAAAGCGGTTTTTGAAAAAGACATACAAGCATTGCTAGGCACTGCCAAGCAGTGAGCGAACCCGTATGTTCCTTACCTACGCCATTTGCAGAAGCTGCGGCCATGCTCCGGGGGTTAAAAACCGTAGCCATGGTCGGTTTGTCCCCAAATCCGGATCGCCCGTCGCATGAGGTAGCAGTTTATTTGCTCGAGCACGGGTTTACCGTGATTCCCATCCGTCCCGGCGTGAGTGAAATTTTAGGACAAAAAGCCTACGCGTCACTGACCGAGTACGGGCAACCCGTGGATATCGTGGATATATTTCGCACACCCGACGCAGTTCCGGGCATTGTGGACGAGGCACTCAAAATCGGGTGCAAGGTGATTTGGATGCAAACCGGCATTTCACACCCGTCCGCAGCCAACCAAGCCCGCGCCGCGGGCCTG
>JAGVPM010000013.1 GCA_020052235.1 Candidatus Goldiibacteriota bacterium | reverse complement strand
TAATTTTCTTCAATCTGGATTCAATCGCTCCGGGATTCCGCTTAAAAACTTGGCTGACAATCTTAATATTTTTGATCTTTGCATAAACATGCTTCAGCTCTTCGTCTTCCCCATCTGCCCATGGTTCATAGGCCCTACGGTATTCTTTCCTGGCTTTTAAAACCGATTCATGGGCAAAGGTTGAGGTTTCTTTTTTCAAGGGGTAGGACTGATACTTCTTATCAATCAAATCAATCTTGGAGTCATCAAAATGTTTTTCGTCCCCACTTTTTACCTGGACAGGGCCAACGGAATCAGCCGCCTTATGGTCCCGTATAGCTTTTAAAAATATCTCGCCGTACTTCGCCAACTTAACTCGGCCAACTCCGGAAACATTCAATAATTCCTGTTCATTTTTGGGACGCTGGGACGCCATTTCTAAGAGTGCGGCGTCGCTAAACACGATATATGCGGCAACGTTTTGCTCGTCCGCCAACTTTCTCCGGACCTTTTTAAGTTGTGCAAACAAAATGTCGTTCAAAACAACCTTCTTGATGACGGGAGCAATGGACTGTTGTTTGCCTTCTTTTACAGCAACTGACTCAGACTCCTGCATAAGAGCTGCCAGGCTGCGACCGCTACATACGTCGCAGGACACTTTGCAATCCCCGATAGTTTCATCAAAGTGAGCAATCACAGCTTTATGCCGACACCTCTTGCTATCTGCCAAACGAAAAAAGTCTATAGTCTTTTGTTTGGCAGCCTGCGCCAATTGCGGATCGGATATATCCTTTAAAAAGTGTTCATAATTTTTCACGTCCACCCAGGAGTAAAAGAGCAAGCAATCACTGGGTAAGCCATCGCGACCGGCACGTCCGATTTCCTGATAATAGTTTTCAATGGTGCGGGGCATGTCGCAGTGAATGATAAAACGGACATTGGATTTGTTGATGCCCATGCCGAAAGCCACGGTGGCAACGACTACATCGGCTTCATCGCGGATGAAGGCTTCTTGATTATGACTTCTCATCGCATCCGACAACCCGGCATGATATGGCAGGGCGGAAACTCCGTGAGACTGCAAAAAGGCAACCAAACCATCAACGTTTTTCTTGCTCCAGCAATAAATAATCCCGCTTTGCGATGGATTCCGGCGTATGAACTTCAAAACGGTCTGCCGGATGTTCACGCCTTCCCCTTTCTTCTGGAAGGTCAACTTTAAATTGGAACGAAAAAAAGAGCCTTTATAGTCCTCGGGGTTTATCATCCCCAATTGGCGGACAATATCCTCCGTGACTTGTTTGGTGGCCGTGGCCGTCAGAGCTAGTACCGGAATATTACCTAACTGGGTTTTCAAGCCCTGCAATTTCCTATATGCAGGCCGGAAATCATGTCCCCATTGGCTGATGCAATGTGCTTCGTCCACAACTACCATGCTGATTGAGCAGGCTTGCAGGAACTCACGCAAGGAGCCCTCCAGCGCCTCGGGAGCCAGGTAGACCAGCTCATACTTCCCTTCCCGGAAATCATTCAGGCGTTGGCGGCGTTCCTTGATTGCCACCGAGGAATTGATCAGCGTGGCTTTAAAGCCAAGCCCCAGTAGTGCGTCAACCTGATCTTTCATTAGGGAGATCAACGGAGAAATGACCAATACCGTGCCTTTCAAGATCCGCGCCGGGATCTGAAAGGTCAGTGACTTGCCCGCTCCAGTCGGCATGATGCCGAGGCAATCCCGGCCAGAAAGCACAGCCTGAATAATTTTCTCCTGGCCAGGGCGGAACTCATGGTAACCGAACGTATTTTTCAATACTTCCTGTGGCGTCATCTTTTCGTCTCTTTTCAATTGGGAAATATGGCGGCTTGACTACCTCACACTTTTTCGACTGGCGTTTCTTGAAGCAGCACTAAACCGGGTTTCATAAGATCGACGGGAATGCGCAAAGATTTCCAGGTATTCTTTTCTTCATAAATTATTCCATCTTCCTGCTTCAGCAGCTTTTTTATTTCAATCATCCGAAGGCTTTCCTGCACCGTTTTGTCATCCTCCCGCTCATAAATCGCCAATAGAACGTCATTATTCACGACATTTTCCATGCGGGCATGGCTCATTACTTGCGAATAAGGCAGGTAATAGTACGGCCTGGCCGAGTTTTTCTCGCGCAGGGTAAAGCACTTGACTTCCACTTCGCAGAGTCTGGGCTTCCTGATCAGGAAGTCCCCCCTTTTGATGATACCTTCCGCATTTTGGCTATACTGTCCAAAGGTGTCTTGATCCTGGGATATTTTTTCAATTATCATCCCGGCATCCCGGCACATGGTCACAAAAAGCTTTTCGGCACATTTACCCGCCCGGAATTTATTCACTAGGTAATCCTTGTACTTCTCATCCTGCCCGATCAGCACTGGTTTCCAATGCTCTTCGCCTTCATAAATAATGGAGTCGGCCTGGATCGGCAATTCAGCCAATTGGTCCTTGCGTTCAATGTAAACTGTTTTGATCTCGTCTTGGTTGTGCCGTAGAATAACGTGATAGCCCATGCGTAATACTCCTGTATATGGTAACTATAGCCATTCGGACATATTTTAAACTTTTCCTATTCAAATAAAAACCTTTAAAATCCTTCCCTAGCTTAAAACTGAACGCTACAATTTAAATTAGCTTCATTGCTTTCCGCATCCGGTGACGAGGTTTTACTATGCTGACCACGCAGAGATAGCGAAATCAAGTCCACGGGATTGTAGCTGGCCGTCAGCGTGTACGCTTCCTGCCTGGTCTCTGCCCCGCCCCAGGACTTAGCCCATTTGGCACCGGCTTCGGTACGGAATTTCTGCCAGCGCAGAGTTGCGCCACATCCTGGAGCAGCCGTGTGAATGATAGGGGCCTGACCCGTTAAATCTTCATTCCGGTTATACATTCCCTCTGCATAAGTGGAAAACACTTCGGACCATTGGTAAGTCAGCTTGGCTTGGCCCGTGTCTTGGCGTTCACGCAAAGAACCGTAGCTGTTGAGCAAATCATATTGGGCCGTTGTTTGTCCGGTGGTGGAAATGGGATAAGCCGTGCGGGTGATGGCTTGCGGGCTGGTGCCGTCTTGATCACGTAAGTCCAAGGTGTAGTTCCCTTCCAGCCTGACTATTTCCTGCAAGGATGACCGAAACCCAGCACCAAAGGTCCGGTTGCGGCCATATAAGTGGTCATAATCATTTTGGCTGAAATTGTAATTATTTTTATAATACTGTTCATAAGCGGCCGTGGCCTC
>JAGVPM010000195.1 GCA_020052235.1 Candidatus Goldiibacteriota bacterium | reverse complement strand
CCTTCACGGTTCCCATATTTACCTGTTTGGTAAATGTGGTTCCGCTGATTTTTTCGGTTAAAAGAATCTCGCCGTGTTTGGTTTGGTAAACAAAAACCGTTATTAGTCTTTGACTGACTGGATCATTAATTTCCCGGGAGTCGGCGAACTTCAAATTTTCTTCGCTCAAATCAAGGCTGCTGGGGCCGTTTATAACCAAACCATCTGCCACCGTGACCCATTTATTTTCCTGGGAAAAATATATGCCTTCCCGCACCTTGCCTTCAATGACATCAATGCGATATGTCAAATCAGAGCCTAAAGGCGAACGTAATAAAACAACCTCGCCGTTTTTCATTTTGTATTGGTGCAGGGTAACTGTTCCCGTCTTCCCGGTATCATAATTGGTCACGGTGACCTGGAGCGGACCTATATATGGATTACGGTCCTGAGCCAATTGTTTTCCCAAATCAATTTCCACCGGGCCGTTCACCACGGCGCCCTCTACCACGGAAACCCAGCGCTTATCCTGGGTTATATAAACCCCATTGATCAATTCCCCGTCTTTCACTTCTCCCAGTAAAATATTTTTTGCTAATTCTCGGTCAGTGTAAATAATATCCTTGGCTTGGTTGTTCATCTCATAGAGGAATACTTTCTTGGTCACAAACTTCTTGTGGAGGGAATCAAACCATACGAGGGATTTAGCGCCCCGGAAAGTCCGAATGTCTTTGCTCAAATCAATTTCAATAGGCCCTTGAATGACAATTAATTGATTTTGGGCCGGAACCTGCATCACGGCGGATTTTTCTTGTTGCACCGCTTGCTGGGCAAAACCCATCTGCGGCATCAGGGAAGAAAAAATGATGATCAAAGCCATAACCAAAGTGCCCAGACGCAAACGTCCGGAAATTGCCTGGTGATACGCAGTTCGCGGTACCCCTCCAAACATGCCGGCAAATCGCCCCAGCCATTTTAAATACATTGACCGGAAAGCCTGATTGTCTTCAAATCCTGCTTGATGGGTCTTTTCGTGAATAATGAAAAAATTCCGGATTGATTTTGGAAGCTGCATCATGGCTTGTTTGTCAAATGCAATGGGCTTTTCTCCCCGTGCCGTTGCTGCTTGATCAAAATACCCAAGCGCATACCAGGGGGCATTTTTTCCCAATTCCGCGAATTCGTCCAAGGCCGATGCATCTTGGACCGTTCTAAATTGCTTGGCAATTTTGGCATAGGCAATCGCCCCGGCCATGAAAAGGAAGAAGCCCGCGCCTAGAATCGAACCTAAAATCCCATACCTGAACTCCGTGCGGCCGGTCAAAACCCGCCAGGATTGCAAAAGGGTATTCAACAAATTCACGTACTGGAGCCTGATTTCAGAAATCCAACGCGTTTTCGTGCTGTTTTGATAAACCCGGCTTTCGGAAACCACCTGGCCGTATTGATATTTTACCAATAGTTTTTTGTTTTCCAGGCGTTTTAAAACCAAAATTTCATCTTCACCGCCATTGGGTAAGCGGACGCGATAAACAAAAACATCAACCTTCTTCATAACGCCGTTTTTATACGCCTTAACGGTGCGAACCGTGGGCTGCGCATCAATTAAAACCGAGGATAAATCAACCTCTTCAATACCCTGAATCGGAATGCCCTTATAAATGGACACCCACCCGTGCGGCCCTTTATAAACCTGACTATCCGAAACTATTTCGCCGTAAGCATAACGGCTTTGAATAACATTGCCATTTTTAAGGGGTGATTCGACTAAAATGGTATCGCCATTATCCATTTGATACGCATATACCGTTGCTGGTGTACTTTTTCCTTTGGCGTTCCAGTATAAAATGGATGCCTTTGAAGCCTTAGATGTCACGGGAAGAATGGTCTCGGCCTCACCATGAATTATATTTCCATTCAACGCCGAAATCCACTGACCTGCGGAATTCTGGTAGACCTGACTGGCCGATTGCACTTGGCCGTTGGTATAGGATACGGTACGCACACCGTCTTCCAGGGGTTGCGCCACTAAAATCGCGTCAGTTTGGCCCGCGTCGTTTTTGACTTGATAAACCCAGACTGTCCCTGTTGCCAATTTCCCTTCCCGGGTATAATAACGAATAGTTTTAGATACGGGATCAGATCCGGTTAATTTATCTGAAAAATTAATCTGAACCTTGCCTTGCACGATATTGTTGTTGTACACGGAAACCCAGTTCCCGGCTTTGGTCTGATAGATATAACTGCCTGACTTGATCTGACCGCCTTCAAACGTCACTTGCAAACGGCCGTCAGTCAATGGCTTGGCCAACAAAATCTCTTCTGAAGTCCCCTGGCTATTTTTCAGGTTATAAGCCCAAACGGATTGGGTTCGAATTTGGCCGGAAGCATCCGTGTATTTGATTTCACGCTGAACAGCCGGTTTCTGACTGATTAAATAAGGATTCAAATCCAATTGCATGGAACCTTGGATAATTCCGCCCTGTAAAACGGAAATCCAATTTCCTTCTGCATTTTGATAGGCAAAACTCCCCGTGCTGAGACTGCCGGCTTTAAATTCCACTGGCAATTTTCCCTGGACCAGGCGATCCGCCAGCAAAACTTCCTGAACCGCGCCCGAAGTGGTCCGCATGCGGTAAGACCAGACCTGTTGTTGAACTTGTTTCCCTTCCAAGGTGTAAAAGGTAATTTCGCGTGATGTGGCATCGGCATCCGTCAAATACGCAGAAAAATCAATTTCTGTTTTGCCTTGAATAATACTGCCATCCAGGCTCGAAATCCAATTCCCGGCTTTATCCTGATAAACGAAACTGCCGGAACGGATCTGGCCTTCTTTAAACTCCACTTCCAATTTGCCGTCTTTTAACGGAGTGCCGAGCAAAATATCTTCGGTTAAACCGGCGGCATTGGTCACCTTATAAATCCAGACCGGCTTAGTGATTTTATTTCCGGTCCGGTCATAAAACGTAATATCTTGCTTAACCGCATCCTGACTTTTCAAATATTTTCCGAGCTCAAATAACGTTTTACCTTCAATAACATTGTTGCTGTAAACCGAAACCCAGTGCCCATTGCTTTGATAAATGGTCCCGTTCGATTCGAGGCCAAATTTGTATTCTTTTACGAAAAATTGGCGTGACGTCAATCTTTCGGGCAGAAAAATCCGGTCCCCGTTTTTGGCCATGTAAACATAAAAATCTTTCTTTTCGAACCTGTTGTGGGCCGTATTAAAATATTCCACCTCTTTTTTGGCCTCAGGGGCGCTTTCATCCAAATCCAATGCTGCGGATTCTTTGCCCCAAACTTTTTGACCATCAACGACCGAAAGGTAAAAACCTTGTTTATCTTTCACGACGCCGTTTTCGACCCGTCCCTGATGCACTTTGACTTGGACTGAAAATTTACCGTTAATTTTCTCCAAAGGCTGCTTGGTAACAATCAACTCGCCCGAAGGCAAATTATAAAAATTTAATTTCACCCCGTGTTGGGTTTGAAATTGCAGCCAAGCTTTTTGGTCGGCCGCCGTAAGCTTTCGAACATCCACCAAAGCGGTTCCATCCGGAAGCGGAGTACTATACCCGCCTTCCACCATGACCATGGTGTTTGCCTCGGGCACGTAAAAATTGCTTACAATGACACCTTCGGCCACATAAAGATTAAACTCCTCGTGATTGTTGGCCACTTTTGCGCGGTAATATGCTTCCGCCGACAACTTCTGCCCCGGTTTGGCGACAGACCCATCGGAATTGACCGGCACGCCCGGCAGAATAATTTCCTGCCCATCAGGAGTCAGAACTTTATATCCTTTGAGGGTTACCGCTTTATCGTTGACATAAACCACAAATGCCGCTTGTGGGCCCGCGTACGTTGAGCCGTTGGGCAACGGAATATTGTTGATATGCGGGCTGCCCATAAACATTTTTAGAATCAATGCAATAATGATCAAGTTCGAAAAAGTGAATTTCGAGGCCCACCGTTGGGAAAATAAATTTTTACCCACGGGCGTCAAAATCAAATAACGGCCGCGGATGGTCCGGGGCGGAATATTTTTCTCCGCTTCGCGTTGCAGTTCCGCCATCACTGGGGCAAGTGCCGATTCAGAAACAGCTGGAACCACCGCGGAAATCTCTTGCGACAAACGTTTGTACTCGGCCAGGTATTCCGCCGCTCCGCTCGGGGAAATTTGGGATGCTGCGACTGTTTCCCCCTTGGAAGACCGCAGAGCGTTTTGGATTGCTTGAAGGTCAAGCATATTCGAAATATATTCCAACTGATTACGCCGACTTAAACTTTCGCCAAAGGTATTAAGCAGCATCAACACATTGCCCAGCTTGGAAAGCCCGCCGGTCAAATCCCCATTTTCCAAGTCCGCCATCGCTTCATTATAGCGTTCCAAAATAATGTCTACAATTTTTTGAAACGCTTTATCCACGGCGCGGCGTATGGCGGAAGCCTGTTGTGTGCGCTGGAAAGTATCACCTTCCAAACGATATTTATCCGTCCGGTCGGAAACATCGTTCCAGGGTTTATATTGAACCAACTCGGCCACATCCGTATAATGCCAAAGCGCTTGGTCATAATTTCCGCTCCGGATGCTTTGGCTCGTCTGCTGTGCTTCCCAAAGAATTTGCGCAACATCATACAGCTGCCGGAAACGGACTGTTTGCATTTCCAATGCTTTATAACGTTCAAACAAACGCCCGGCCGCAATCAAATCCGCATAATTTTTATGGGCAAACAAGGCATTGGCAACTTGTTCGTTGTTTTTAACAGCCTCGGCGGATATTTCATATTTCAATTCCTGATCTTTTTTCGTCCACAAGGCACGTATACGGTTCCTTATAAAAGACCAGCTGAAACGATCGGGATTTTGGATAAATTCAATCCGTTCGGGCAATGTAGACCGCAAGGTGCTCAAAAGCGTTCGGCCAATCTTAAGCAGCATTTCATTTTTAACTGGTTGAATATTACCGGTTTGCATAATCAATTCGCTCAAATCCCGCAACCAATCCAGTTGTGCCTTGGAAAAGCCCGCACTTTCGATGCTGTTCCATTCAAAAAAGGGCATCCGCATAAAAACTTCTTTTACGTGCGTTTTACTTTGGTCGTCCGGACTGCGTGACTCGAGCAGCGCTTGGAGTTTCGGAAACTCACTAATAATCAGGCTTAATTCTTCCAGTTGCTGAATAAAATTCGAGGTGCCGATGGCTTCCTTAATTTGATCATGAAACATGGCTAAAATCCGAAGCGATTCCGCCAGCCGCCCCAAGGCTTCAGTACCGGTTTTATCCGGGGAAAAAATATCGCGTGCCGTACCGTTTAATAAGGTGCGGTTGAAATAAAGAATGTCTTTAAGCGCCTCACTTATTTTAAAGAAAATCTGATCGCCTAACTGCCGACGGACCGGGGGATTACCGGTCATGGTGTTATCATCCGGATCCACGTCCCAAAGCCGATCTTTAATGGATTGGGCATAATGTTTCAGGGATTCAATACCATCCCGAATTTTGCTCATGCCTGCTTGGTCCGCTTCCTGCATATTTTTTTCAGCACGTATAAAATGCCTTTTCACCAGTGCCAGATTCAAAAAAATCTTCACCCAGGTCGATTGGTCTTTAATGGCCGGATTGTACTCCCAATCCTGCACAATTTTCTCATAGTTCCCTTGGAAAAAGAGTGTTCTTACCTTACTCTCGTTTATATTAATCGAGAAGAACCGGTTGTATTTCCGGACGTAGGGGATGATTTGGGCATAACGGCGCCCCACAAACATGGCGGCGATGCCCGCCAAAAGCGCCAAGGTTCCGTATAATATGATGGGCGCAGTGGCACCCAGCAGAGCGGCCGCAACGCCGCCGGTGATCAAGCCCACGCCCGAAACGGCCAAGCCGCCAAACAGCGCAAAAATCAAGACCGTGAGGGCCGCGCCGGCGATGAATACAATTTTCATATTTCTGGAAAATCCTTGATCGGTCGTTAACTTAGAGTCTTCAAAAAACCTCAAAAGGCCCGTGTTGCCCAACGCGTACATAAACCCGACCCAAATCCGATGCCAGGTATTTTTAAAAGTTTCATCTTCCGGGACATTGAAAATAAACGATTGCAAAGCACTGCGCGTGCCCATAACGGAGAAAATTCCTATCAAAACATACGTCACCCAACCAAAAAGCAGATCATAAGTTCCGGATAAAAGTCCGTAACCCATCCAAACCGTCATGCCGGTGGTTAAAACAAAATTCATCAGTATTTCGTAAGCTTCCCGGGGCGCCAAGGGAGTGTAACCCTTCATTTGGGGCGTGGAGGCAAATACCGTCGTCATTTTCACAAAACCCGCTTTAATGGAACTCCACATGGTCGGAATTTCAATGGCCTGAAGCGATGTCATCAACTCCGTATCCTCTTTGCTGTATCCCGTGGTTTTCATAATCGAAACATACGTAGAGGACGACGCCAGAAACGAAATGAACAACAGCCCCACATAAATCAGGATGGACAAATAAGAAAGCGATATCGAAGTGATGAATAAAGCGACATTGGCATTAAAAACCAAGCCGGGGACGAAACTGACCACGACTGCGACAATGGTCAATAAAAAAACAGCGTTGAAGATCTTATTCCAGATCGTGATGGAATCGCCGTTGAAAATTTTCGACCGGTCCGCCATCCAGTTGGACAATTTTACCAACCACCCGAAAGACACCCAAAGGACAATGCCGCCGACCAGAGCACTGATGATCATATTGGGAACAGAACCCAAGGCCGAAATATTAAAAACCTCATTTAAGTTATTGTAATAAAGCAGGGAAAAATTCGGTATGGGAAGCAGCTTCAGGCCGTAAACCAAGGTGCTGTAAGGCATGAACCGGTACTCGTATTCGCGCAAACTGCGGGCTAGGTAATACATGGTGGAATAAACATACTTACGGTACATGGGATTTAAAATCATAAGAGGATTACCCCAGCCGGCTTGCAGCAACTCCCTAAACGTATGCACGGCGCCGTCAGCCCAGCGTTTCAATTGCGGGCGTATTAAAATAGACAACGAAGGCGGCGTCACCCACCAGGCATCGCGCTGCACAATGCGCATCTGGGTGGTGCAAATTTCGCGGGCTGCATAATTGGCTTTGATAAAATTATACGTTGCCAAGTTAATTTTTTTATTCCGCAGCAAACTAAATACAGCCAAAAAGGCGAACAACCCTCCCAATATGGCCACTGCTACACCCATACCGAAGAGAATAGAACCGGCACCGGCTAAAAAAGCAATCCCAATACCCAGGCCCAAAACCGCGGTACTCCCCAGTAAAACGGGAACCAGCCGGTAATAGAAAGCAGCCTGGAAAATTACCCGTAAATCAAAACCGAATAACCCATCGCTGACCCAACGCGGGTGGGTCATATCAAAAGAAGTCCGCATATCCTCGGTAATATGCAAGAACATGCCCAAGGGGAACGGTTGCAGAAGTTTAGAAATCTCCGCATCGCTCAGGAAAGGGTAACGCGCTTTTAATGTTTTGGTCAACATTTCATTTTTATCGAATTCAAGATACGCAATGGTGGATAAAAGCTGCTGTTGCCTTAAATTGGTCACACTGCCGGTCCCGGTCATAATCGAACCGCCGCTGACCGGACGCCGCGAAAACTTGGCCCAACCGAGCTTTTCAATTACGCCGCGAGCGGATTTACCCAATTTGTCGTTGTCGTACATTTCCAGATAAACCTGAACCAAAGCATGAAACAATACGGTTTCCGCGCGCTGTTCTACCTGTTGGGGATTGACTTCAAAATCCGACATCGGCCGGCCGGTAACAGACTCCAACGCTTTCCGCACCTGCGGGTCACGAACCCCGGTCTTGCCCATCATGTTCTGCGGGCCCTGCATGTTGGAGATGTTGGAATTCCGGATCAAACTCGCCACACCCTCGAAATTAGCGTTAAACTTACGGGAATAATCGCCATCGGAAATTTCATAGACAATTTTGGGGCGAAGTTCAAGCTGTTGTGCTTCCACGGTGTCCCGCAGTTCCATGGGCACACGTTTCCCGTCGATAATCTGATAGAGCTCGCCAAATTTACCCTTGCCGGGGTAAAGATGATACGTCGGAAATCCTGAATCAAAATGAAAAGGATCATTGAGCAAGTTTTGATCCACCAAAACATCAAAATGATCCGTAGCGTCCAGGGTCAGCGTTTGTCTTTTCCCTTCGGCATCCAGATAATGAATGGTGTATTGATTTTTATTCTGCACAATGCCCAACACCCGGTAGCTGGTCTTAAAATTAAAACGGGAATCAATTTCCCCGAAAAGAATTTTCTCCTTCTGAATCTTAAGCCCGAAGGAACCTCCCGCCCCGTTGCTGAGTTGGATAAAATCAGCCAATTTCCCGGAAAGAATTTCCACGGCCTGGCCGGTTGGTTCCTTGTATTTTAAAAGCTTATACTGCCCACTGTTCAAGCCCTTGATGTCACTGGCCAGCAGATTCTCTCCCAGGCGTTCGCTGGCCGTCTGATAATCATACAAAGCCAAGAACATGATCCCATGCTCCTCAAAATCGCCGTTTCCCAAATCCCTGAATTTCCCTGCAATTTCAAATTGCCGGGGTCCCAGGCGAAAAACAGACTTTAAGGCAAATTCGCGTTTTTGCAGGTCCGGGTGTGCATCCGGCAAAGCAACGGCTTCCACAATCACCCGTTGGGTGTCGTCGACTTTGCCAAAAAACCATTGTGAACCGTTTTGAACCAAGGCATATTTCAACCCATCATAACCTTTCAACTGTAAAATTTGATCGGCCGATGTCAGGAAAATTTTCCGCCCGTCCGTCAATTCGATGGGAGGCAAATAAGGCGAGGATACAGGCGTGCCTGCTTTGGGCTGGAGCGTAATATCGGTGTCGTGAATTTGTTCCCCCAGCACCAAATGCCTGTCATCGTACCAGGACGTGCGGGTAAACATGCGCTGGCGTTCCTCACCAAGCCTAACTTGCCGGATACCGGATTGAATCTTTAACGGCAGTTCGCTGGCAGTGTAGTCTCTGCCCTTTTCCATCTCAAACAACAAATCCTGGGATTTGGATGAAACAAAAAATTCATTGCCTTCCCGACGCAATACCATGCCGGTACCCGGCAAAACCCGCCCGTTTTTCACTTCAATATTCGAATAAACCACTTCTATTTCACCCGCGCGCAGATCCAGGCCCGCCACTTCAAAATATCCACCTTGGGCTTTATTCCGCTCTGAAACCAGTTTAAGATTATCCAGCCGGTAGCTCATGCCGGGTTTGACTTCAACGCGCGCCGGTGTCAATTTGCCCTGAACCCAGGAACGCCTTTCAAAAAAGAATTTCTCTTCGTATTGCTGCTTCTGAGTGTTATAAATTTTATCTTTAACCAATCCGAAATCAGTTCCCCGGATCATACCCTCGGCGCGCCATACACCTTTAAAATCAGCATACAGGTTGCCGGAGGCCTGCTCTTGATTACCGCGCAGCTGTACTTGATGACGCAAAACAATCTCCTTGCCGTAATGCTTGAAACGGCTCTCGCGCCACTTTCCTTCCCGCAGCTCCGGAAAATTCAAAATTCCTTCCGCTCCCCGGCCCAGCGTCAAATGGGGATTTGTATTCATGGTATTGAGCATAATGCCTGCCCGTTCGCCAAACAGATCCTGCCCGTCCCGGGTATCGTATTCCACGGTCAAGCGCCACCCGGGCTGACCGTCGACTTCAACCTGCTCGGCTTGAACCAATTTTAGTCCCAACATAGGAATGGTTTCACCGGCTTGAATAAGCACGGGTTGAATTCCCTTATACAAATCGCGGCCGTTCTCCAGAATCTGAAATACCCCGTCGGTCTCCGTTGGCTTAAGGGAGATGTTTTTTTCATTAAACACAACTTGTTCCAAGCTTCCCGCTTTTGCCTCCAATACGGCCTGAACATCACGCGACTCCCAAGAAAAAACTTTCATGCCGGTCATGGGGAGGGAATATTTTTTTCCGCTGGCATATTCCAACGCAATAGCCCAACCAGGCACTTCACCTGACGGGGTTTTTATGCCCACGCGTTCCGCTTTTTTCAAAGTAATCCCCAAAGGCGCATAAGAAGCTCCTGGCAAAATCCGAACCGGTTTTTTTTCTTCATCCCTTAAAATTTCATTGTCGCGTAAAATTTCAAAAAAACCGCCGGCAACCGGGCGCAGGGCCAGCGTGTGGCCGGATATCGTGAAAACTTGCTTTTCAACTTCACCCTCCGCGGCTTGAAACTCGGTGCGGGTGGTGGCAACCTGCAGGCCCATTGAGCTGTGGGAAATCCCGCCTTCCCAATGTAGTTTATGCTTGTAGACATAGGAGCCGTTGACCATATTAAACCCTTCTTTATCCTGCTCCGGCTCATAGGAAATAACCAGTTTTCTCCCCCGCCAGGGAATCTGCGCTTCGTAATAACGATACGCAACACCGTGAATCATTTTTGCCGCCATGCCGGTAGGTGTATAGCCGCGGACTTCCTTAAGTTCAATGATGCGCTCATTGACCCAAGGGCTGTTGGGATTCATAGGATCGCTGGGGAAACTATAAGGGAAATGTATTTTAAACTTCAGGCCTTCAGTATCGAGCGGAACCAGTTCCAGATCGGTCCCTAAAACCGTGCCCTCGGATAAAATCGCAGCGGGAATTTTCTGATTCCGTGAATACACGTCAAAATTATATTCCGTGGTGTAGCACATGGTTTTTTCAATGTCATTTTGCTGGCTGGCTTTATCGGCAATGGAGTACAAATTTTTAGCCGGCCATTTGGAAATTATCATAACCGGCGATTTGTAGTTAGCGCGAATCCGCTCCAGCTTCTCCATGAGCGTTTCCCAGCTCTTTTTCACATCACGGGTATCCTCGCCCAACCGGAGAGTTCTTTCAGCCAAGCGTTCAAAGTCATCCGCCATGGTCAAATATTCATTACGCAAATCAAATTCGTATTCCGCACGGGTCATTTTCCGGGCGCGTCCGGTTAAACGCGCCATCCACAAGGAAATCCCGTCCAAGGTTTCATACGTATTGCGGTCCACCCAGCGCTGGCGGGTAAAATCGCTGCCGATGAATGTCTCGTTGAGTGCATGCAAGTCCATCAAGGCGCGTTCATACAACAGAAGCAAGACCCCGTATTCTTGGTCAAAGTGGGCCGGTTGGCCCTGCAAATTCTTATAAGCAGCCAATTCATCGTTATATGTGGAAATGCCCCAATCCTGAAATTCGGTTAAAAGTCCGTAAAAAAGGTCCAACTCTCCGCGGCCCAAAGTGAAAACTTCACCACGGCTGGGTGCCGTCCATATTAAACCTTTGGTTTGGCCATTAAACACATTGGATACAGCGTCATGAATGCTTTGCAGGTCCGAGGCGGAAGCCACTGTGGTTTCCAAAGCCTGCAACGACTGGATCAAAAGATCCATATCGGATCCCTGGGGAACTTGTCCGAACCGTAATTGCAAGTCAATGATCCGGTAATGGATCGCCGGCTGGAGTGTTTTTTGGGTACGGCTTAAAGCTTCCGCAGGTGTAAGGCCTTCTGCTTGGGCACCTTCATATTTGGCATACAATTCCCCGCTGATATCTTCCATAATTTGATCCAACGAAGGCGTTTCCCGGTCATATATGGCCCAAAAACGATAAAACTCGCGGGTAAGCTCGTGCGTCAATTGCCAAGCACGCGGCTGATGGATGCCGGAAGAACGAATTTCGGCGTGCAGATTTTTAAATAATTCTTTTATGCGCCGGATTTGGTCCTGATTTTCAGTCAAAGCAACTGTCTCGGTTTTTAATTTTTCCAATAATTCCAAAACTTTTGGGGTTTGCGACTTTAACTCCGCCAGGGATTGTTCGAACTTTTGCAGTTGATTTTTAATGGTTTGCAGCTGAATGTTTTGATCCGTCAAGGCAGGGTGCAAAAAATTCTGGTATAAAGCTTCCGCAAGCTCATGTTTCGCCTCGGGCGTTTTCAATAGGTCCATGATTTCCAAAGACGTCTGGATGAATTTCGCTTGCCGCTGGGCAGTCACATTCCCGGAAGCAACGGCATTATATTTATTGTCGGTGATCCATTTCAACTCCGCCACTGCCCGGTTCAACAATGCCGCATCCACCGAGGATCTGAATTCCCAATTAAAAAGTTCATTCAGGCGCTGGCTGTGCCCCAAAAACTTGCCATCGTTGTAAACGAACCCTGAGATCAACCGCCCCAGAGCCTGGCGTGCTTGCGGTTCAGTGGCTCTTTGATAGAGCTCAAGCAACATAGGATAAAGCGCTTTGAGTTCCGGCGCCACATTGACGCGTCCGTTTTGGGCGGTTGCGTTGATCTTCCCTTCCAAGGCCTCAACCAACTTCTCCAAAGCGGAACGGTCGGACGGAAACAGCGCCGCGCCGTGTTGGGTGAGAAATCGCCTGCTTTCCGCCACACGTTCCATAACCATTTTTTGGGCATAAATTTTGGCGGTTTTTTCCTTGGCCGCGGGCATACTGGTAATGCCAATGCCATCGGTTTGCAGGTATGCCAACTGCCCCAAGTTCTCGCCGTATTCCCGGTGCTTGTTGGCCAGAGCGACATAAAACATGGCAGCTTTATGCGCGGCTTGGCGCAAAGCACCCGGCGTCGGATTACGGTCCGGCCCCAGCAGGGAAAGCAAATGCGCCTGGAGTCTCCCCACCGCGTTATAAACTTCGGCGCGGTTGCGGTTGTAGACCGGCAACCAGCGCTTGAGCAACTCGTCCATAATTGAAAACTTGGCATTCTGCAAATTGGCGTCATTGCCGACAATAATCTGCTGATGCGAAAGCGGTTCGGTATAGTCGCCCCGCAAGGATTGCTTGCTGGCGGTGTCAGCATTGTTCCGGATAATCGAGGCGGTTTCATTCAAATAGGCTAAATTTTTAAAATGCGTTACCTGGTTGTACAGCGAGGTTAAATATTCCTCTTCCTCCCGGCCGAAATCAGGATACTGATAATCGAGGTTGGCCTGATACGTCCGCCCAAAACCCAAATCATGGAACATCAGGATCGCCGGTGCTCCGTAAAGCAAAAGCACGGAAGCAATCATATGAAATGAAGCGTGAGGAATTAAAGGGAGGAAATAGGAAGCCACCAACCCATACAAGGGCAGAATGATGAACAAAGACTTCATGCCGGTTTTTTTGTAGAGTGCAAAAATCGCCAAAAATAAAACGCCTAAAATGGCAAAATTAATCAATCCAGTGGTGGTGAAAACAGCGGCAATACTTCCAAAAAGCAACGTTGTAACCGGAGCCAAGGGCCCGGTCAGCATGGAAATTGATGTCAAAAATGCCGCGCCCTGCGCCGTGAACCCGAGCATGTAACCGACGCCCAATGAAAAATACACCATGAGATAAACCAAAAACACTTTGTAAATACGTTCGCCCAAAGTGATTTGGAACTTAACCCACTTGTCCATGATAAAACCCATATTGGCCGGCGGGCGGTAAACGCCGGGCGTGATTTTCCGGCGGGCTTGCTCGTTCTCCCGCAATTGCTTTTCTTGGGGCGTCAGCACGCTGTAAATATCCGCATCCCCCGGAGCGGTTTCTATCCGGTCGATCAATTCATTTGGAACAGAAATGCCAAAACGTTCTTCGGCCCCCAGCACCAGGTCAACTTCCGTGCCGGGCTTGAAAACCGGTGCTGCTGCCGGAGGCGCGGCCGCTTTGACAGGCATGGGTTTTTCCAAAGTAGCGAGCAACCCCTGACGCGTGACTCCAACTTCGGGGGATTGAACAATATCCCGGAAAACAACCATCGCATCGGGGTCATGCTGGAGTGTGGTCCGGGTCTGATAATCCGTCACATTGAAATGAAGAAACCCAATGACACGGTCTTTATACTGGGTGTTTAAAACTTTAAAGAAATTTTTCCACCATTGCACGGAGTTCCCGCCGAC
Source organism: Candidatus Goldiibacteriota bacterium (assembly GCA_020052235.1). Taxonomy (GTDB): domain Bacteria; phylum Oederibacteriota; class JAAXVQ01; order JAAXVQ01; family JAAXVQ01; genus JAAXVQ01. The sequence goes on along the minus strand of JAGVPM010000195.1, from coordinate 8,749 downwards.
TTTGGCCGTTCCGATTTCCGCAATGATAATTTTTTTGGAAGGAAAATTCTTGGCAACATACTGATAAAAAGGATCGAACAAAGATTCAAACTCACGCCAGCCGGTGGGTTTGGCGTCTCCAAAATTATAGACACTGACACCTATAACATCGACATACGCATCCCCCGGGTAAGCGCGCTTTAAGTCCTCCAGTTTGCTGCCCACGGATTCCACATTGGGAGACCACATCCATTTTACATTGGCGGCACCGTTGCGAACAAATAGGCCGTGAATATGCCTGAACGCCGCAGCATAATCTTCAGCTTTATTTTTATTCAATGACCAAGGCGACCAATCTCCGTTGAATTCATGGGCCCAACGCAATACCACCGGTTGGCCAAATTTTTTCAGCATCTGCGCTTGCTGGGCAATGACCGCGTCATACTTCCCGCTGATAATGTCCGCCAAAGTAACGGGCATCCCGCGCTGGGGATTATTTTCCCAAGTATTCCATGGCTCCCAGGTTAAAATCGGCAGCGAATCGGATTGGGCAATGGTTTCCAAACTTTTGGAAATAAGCGGCTGGGTGGAAAAATCCTGAAAGATCTGGACCGCGGACAGATGAGCGCCGATTTGCTCCGAATAATCAGGAATATCTTCCCTTAAATTTTCCTGACGATCATTAACCGTGGCGCCCACCCATACTCGTGATTCCGGATTGTCGGACGATTTGAGCGCTTGCTGGGGTAAAGACGGCAGTGCCTTGGTTAAGCCGGCGAGAGCAATCAGCCGTTCATTCTCCAACCGGGTAATATCGAAAACCACTTTGATCGCCTGGTCGTGCCCTAAACCCGCCATTTCCAGGACTTCATGCAGAAAAATGGCGGCAACTTCTTTATCGGTGAGCTGTTGCAATACGGCATTGGCCATATAAACTTGGCCGCGCAGATGGAATACGCCTAATTGCTCAAGATCATGATCCTGGGAAACATTTAAACCAGCCGTTATTTTATCAAAAATGAAAATGAGTTGTCCGAGAGTTTTCGCATCTTCGGGAAGTTTTTGAAGCGCGGTGTATAATTCAGGACTTTGGCGGTACAGTTTGCGCGCCTGGCTTAGACAATCCGCGAGCGCCTCTTGAATCGGAGGCGCACGCAAGGTATTCTGCATGCTCAATAAAACCGGTTTGACGCCTCCCAGTTCAAATATTTTCGCCACCACGGTTTCGATTTGAGTCAAGGCCAACTTAGATATAGCGGCCAGAGCCTGGCCGGGCTGAAGCATAATATTCAAAACTCCGGCCGCAGACTTGATCATTCGGTCCAGCACCATCTCACCGCGCCAGCCTAAAAGAGCGCCCGCTCTATCTTCCCCCGGGGTTTTCGCACCTGGAGCACGGGCTTTAGGTGCTCCGGCCAGTTCGCGGAAGCGCGGCGCCAGCGCCTGTTGCGCGCTGTAAACCACGCCCTCACGCGTGTAGTCCCCCATTTCCTTCAAGTCGTGGATTAACTCGTCACCCCGTTGAAATGCCGCAGACTTCATCACGGTCGTCAAGGCTCCGGTCACACCCTCAAGGTAAAATGAACCATTTGTGTAGGTCAAATACATTGGCGCCTGGATGCCATCGGTTTGCTTCCCCTGAGCTAAAAGCCCTTTCACACTGTACATGTTCCTAAAAGCATTATACGGCGCCCTCTCCAGCCCATCCACAACGCGCTTTACATCCGGACGGCCGGTCGACAGCGCTTCCGCTAAAAATTCCTTATCCCCATACTTCAACCAATTTCCGCCACCTTGGTTTGCCGGATTTCCCACCAGTTCCACCACCATATCCCGGCCGGTTTGTTCCATGGCATACAACCCATACGCCAAACTATCTATGTTCAGCACATCGCCGGTCCACTGGGTCATATCATTAATTCTGTGTGCCCCCAGCGCTTCCGCACCCCGCGCCGCCAATTCACTGATCACGCTTCCCGTGAGACGCTTTATCCGTCCACTGCGGTCCAGCGTAAATGCCGTCCCAGCCGACATCATTTGCAGGGTGGGATGCAAATGCCCGTACGGCAGTTTATCGCTGTCCGCGGCTGCCTTCACCTCGCCGTTTTCCAACACGTATCCGCCGTATATAGGCTGCTCTAAAATAAATACGTTATCCGGATTGAAACCGTAAAAATTATGGGTTTTCAAATCCCCAATAGCTTCGCCCATAATTTCCGTATTCAAGTTCAATATAACCGGTGCCTTGGCCAGCACTACCGCCGCATCCAGCCCAAGTTCGCGTGCCAATGCCTCCAACTTCAGCCGGTACTGCAGCAGTTGCCTGGGCCCCATGCCAATATGGATCGGCGCTGCTTGTTCACGCTCCGTTTTAAGTTCCAACTGCGCTGCAGATACTTCTTCTGCCGAAAGCGGATTTTTCAAATTTATTTTAAACGCATCTACTCCTTGGGCATCCAAATACCCCTGGGCCAACGCCTCCCGCTCGCGCCCCAGCGCTACCATGACCCTTCCGATCTGTTCCCGGGTCAAATATTTTTCAACTTTCGTATAGTCACCTAAAATCACATCACCCACCGCAGCCAGGTCTAGGCCCCACATACCGCCAAGCCCCAATCGAGTCGCCCCACCCGCAAATAAAAATTGCGGTGCATATTTACCGGCCGTTACCATCTCCCGAGCCTGCCGAAGGTAAGTTCGGTATGCATCTTTCAACACCAAGCGGCTTGCCCATTGTCTTTGGGCCAGACCCTTAAACCACCCGGACAAAATCCGCCCCAAAAACGGTACCGCTGCCAAGACGTTTATGTATCCGCGGTACTTCCAAGTTTCCAATTGAACAATTTTACCCCGCCCCAATTCGCTCCCGGCCACCTGGTGCCCATCAATGGTCAGCGAATTGATCTCGTTCACAATGTCGCCAATCTGCTTGTCCACCGCTTTAATGGCTTCCACGCCTTGGGCTGCGGCACGCTGCTCCAGCAAAGATGCCAATTTTGTTTTATACGGTTCAATCATTTCCTCAATCGTCGGCTGAATGCTCTGCTTAAACGCTTCCTCCGACGCAGATCGGTTACCCACCAAGCGCAACGGCTGCAACCCAGCAGCTCGGATTAATTCCGCATTGCTAATCCCGGCTGCTTTTTCAACTTCAGCAACAGCCTGGACGTGGGTCGCACCGTTGATTTCCAATGCCTCATGCAGCAATACCGCCAAAAGTTGATTATTGTTCAAACGTCCGAACACATCCCGGGTCAAATAAATTTTCCCTTGGAGATGAAAAACCCCCAGTTGCTTTAAATCGGCATCGACTTCCTGATTTTTGGTTTGAAGTGCAAACTCCTGCGCCGAAAGAACCTGGACGATTTCAGGATGTTTGACCAAATTCTCCAAAACCGCCGTCACCCGGGGATTTTTATCCTTGTCCGCGCGCAACCTGTACATGCGTATAAAGGAAAAAAAATCCGGCAAAAAAGGTGTGCTGCGCGCACTGTCGGCCGCAACAAGGTCTACGGGTTGATATACACCAAAAATTTTAGCCATGACTTGTTGATACTGTGTTTGCCCATTTTGGGCTGCCAGAATACTCAATTTGGCAATGGCGGCGCCTTTGTCAAAAATAATGCCTGATGCAGTTAAAGCATTACCTACTATCCGTTCCCGTAAAATACTGCCGGTTTTCCCAAGCAAAGCGCCTGATTCGGCCGTTATTCCTGCAATCCTCGAGCCGCGAAACTGCGATAATGTTGCCACGCCCTGGGATAAATTATGCCAGGCATTCCCCATAACTGCAGTCATTTGCACCACAGCGCCGCCCACACCCAGCCTCACCGCATTTACCGCAACTTGAGACAGGCGTACGGAAGGTAAAAAAGCCGCTTTCGGACCGCCAAGGTTTTTCACCTCAGCCAAGTGCTTCACGACTTCATCTTGAGTCATTACCACGTAATCAAAATTATTTCCAAAATTAATTTTTTGAACTTTGTACTTGAAATTATCGTTTAAAGCATTCGCACGGCAAATAACCACAGAAAAATTCGTGCCCTTCACGGGCATAACCGCCGGCTGCCCTTTTTCCATGGCGGTAATCACATCCGGGCCAAGGGATGCAAAATCCATTTCACCGGAATCAGCCGGACTCTTTTTTTGAATAGCGAGCTTCTGCTCCAGCATATTTTTAAACGCTTTGGTCTCAACCAGCCAACCCATCAAGCGGGTGTTGAGCAACAGTTGCTCTAGATTAAAAAATTCCCTGACCCGCGGCAAGGCCGCAGGATCGGCCAGGGCCGTCGCCACATTTTTTTCATTAACCACCACATTTTCCAAGCCTGGTTTGACTTCGGCGTTGTTGATGGGCAGAGCGATCAAATTTTGATTCTGCGCCAGCAACTTTTCCAATGGTGATTTCCGATTCTGCAATAATTGATAGTAAGGATTCACAATATCTTGGTGCAAAATCATCGGGCGCACGGATGCATAGGAAACCCCGCGTGCTTTTAGGCTTGCCACAATTCCCTCGGTATGATACCCGCCCGAAACCATGACGGCTATGTCGGCGTTGTTACGCTGCATGACCCCTAAAACATTTTCAACGAAAACATCGCTGCGTTTTTCCACCACTTGGTAAAATTGATCAACTGCCTGCAAATACCGGTCCAAATTAAAAATTTCCTGTTCATCAGCCAGTATGTTGGTCGAATCCTGTTCGTGGATAAAATCCATGAATGCTTTCACCTTGAAACCTTCACGGTTGGCCTTAAACTGCGCTAGTTCCTCAGGGGTGGCGGAAACATTGGTTAATTTTTCAATCACATCGACGCGGTTGTAAAGCATGTCCAGCTTGCGCTGGGCCGAACTGGTGTACATGGCTTCACGCACCCGGGCGTCGATCCGGTTCATTTCCCGGTAAAGTTCTTCCGTGTCCACGGCAATTGGAAACATGCTCTTGTTTTTCTGCAAGTACATCAGCATGTTTGGGAATGCATTCAAGTCGATTTTGTTATGCTTTCCGTACTTCACGAGCTGGGTGCAGTATTGAAGTATGCTCAAGCGGCCGTCCCGGTATTCCATGCGCTGAGCGTCCAACAATTGCAGCGGCGGATTGTACACGGACGCTTTCAATTCGTCCAAGGCTTCATGCAGGTCGAAACAATACCCCTGGCTCTCGGTGTTTAAAAACGTACCGACCGTTTTTAAATTCCGCTCGTACAATTCCCGGTTTTCAATGCCTTCAAGATGAATTTTATGTTTTCCCGTGGCTGCATAAAATTCCGGGCCACCGATCAGTCCCTGCTTGATCAGATATTGACCCACGTCTTCCTTGACCTTGGCCACAGGGAACGTCCCCAACTTGCTGGTGTTGATGGGCGCGCTGGCACCTTCAATCGCGACCACCCGCAGTTTGTATTGTTCAGCCAAAGCATCGATAATTTTCGCTATATTATTTTGGACTTCCGCATTGCAATGCAGGTCCTGGATATGAACAACCACTTTATTACCGGCTTGATTGGTATTGTTGATCACCCCATATTGTTCGGGAATCGTCAACGTTTGATTATGATAAACCAAGGGCTTACTGCCGCCGATATAGTAATTTTCTGTTTCAAAGGCCCATGACAAAAAGGGGAATAAAAATGTCATGGAAATGAACAAAGAAATAATTTTAATCAATTTGCTCCTATACGGCTTATGCCATTCGGACATTGACAAAAGCCGTGTTGGATTGTAATCCCCTGTTTTTTTCAAATTATTAGATTGATTCATGACGAATTTCCCCTTTCAACCTTCTTTAGCTTAGTACAACTATATCATATGATTTTCAAAATTTCAAATATCACTATTTTTTTTAAATATATAAATAACATTTAAACCAGGCTATGGTTTATTTTGAAACACTATTGTTTATTTTATCGATTGAGATAAATTGTCACTTTTTTTAGGAAATTTTATAACAATAACAGGCGTTATGCATATCACTTTACGCTATAAAATCCTTAAAAAACATAGTTTTTTATAAAAATAGGCAATCAGGTTAAATCTTGAATGGAATCATTTAAATTTTAAGTAGTTTTATTCGCCTTCGCACCAGCTGACAATTTCACTTTAATGGCATCCTGAGCCAACGCCTTGATGCTTGGCCGACACCTTTTCTCATTTCCAAAACACTTAACATTGAAAAACTTTACTAAAAAATTACTGCTGCTTTTTTCCCACAACCGGTGTACTGCCGATCGTGGCAAAAATCCTCAATAAACGCCGGCCCGCAATGGAACCGGTATTTTTCAAAGAAATAACGAACAAATACTTTTGGTTAGCGTATTCCGTATTTTCAGGAAACTCCAGCCACAATTTCAGAGGCACTTTCGAATCTCCCGCCAGAGTAATTTTCTCCTTTTCCATCTTGAGAAATGCCGGATTGGGACAAGGGGAATAGCTATCGTCTTTCACCTCCATCGCTTTCGGATCAACGCTTTCAACTATAAGTTCCAATTGATCTTTGCCTAAATTTTCTATCTCAATATTTTTATTATCCCAGGTCAACACTTCCCGCTTCTGGCCCAACACCACATTTTTTACTTCCAAACGTTCCGGCATGGGTCTAAAATTCAAATTCATGGAAGCCGGCAATGCAGAACGTTCTTTAACGACCGGGGCTATACTGAAAAGCAACCGCCCCCGCACGCCCAGCTTGACTTTCATAAAATTACGATCAATCGTTTTGGATGCCATATGTGAAAAAATATCAACTTGAAATCTTTTCCCTAAATATTTTTTGTCTTTCGGAATGGAGATTTGAATATCCGAAGTATGCTTGCCGTTGGGCCCCAACGCAAACTCGGATGAATTAATCTTCACCCAGTCTGCTGAGGGTATGGCTTCATACCCCGCGATCGGCGTATCAGGTTTAATGGGTTCAACCTGCACATTGATGGTTTCCTCTGATGCATTATTGGTTTCCAAAGGCATTTGGGTGATCTGAGTCAGGTTGTAAACCATCCCGATCTGAAGATTTTCCACCAAAACTTCGGCATAATTGCTGCCCAGTCCAAAAACCTGGGGAGCAACACCCAGTAAACAACCCATCATAGCACAGATAATTTTCCGCATGGCACCCTTCCTTTTTGGTTAATGCTTCTTTATAAAAATAATTTACTGCAAGGAGCACGGCTAAAGTACCATGCTCCTTGCAGTAAGTAAACGCGATTAGTTAGAAATAGCGGTAAGGTAAATACCGAGATTGACGCTAACCTGGTCAGCCGCAGGATAGGGCGTATCCAAGCAGAACTGCATGACTCGGGTTCCTTTGTACTGATCCGGCCCACCGTAGGTTTCCGGTACAACGTTCTCACCACCGGTGTAGCCATCGGCGCCTTCGCCCGGACGTTGAAACGTGCCTGTCGCATTCGCGGCGGTTTTGATATTACCGGCGCCCAACAAAATTTCATCGGTAGCACCAAAATCAGCCAAGACGGACTGGGTTAAATAACCCGTAAAAACCGTATACAAACGGCATGTCAAAGTTCCCGAAGTGAGAGGATATCCGGTTCCCGGAGCTCCGTTAGCGCCTTTGGTCCAACCAGACGGAAGCGAGGTCATATAGACTTGCAACTTAATAGCTCCGCTGCCATTGTTGATAACTTGATAAACCGGGGTAACAGCGGTCCAAGTGTTGGGTGTGCTTCCAACCACGGAGCTGTTATTCGCGATAACGCCCCAGCTCAGTTTATTGCTCGCACCATTGGTAATGATGTCAATATTATTGGCACGGACAGTGACTGTGATGTCAAAAGTCAGGTTTAAAGCCGCAAAACTCGCGCTCGCCAAGCCTAAAACAGCGATTGTGCATGCTAGTAATACCAATTTTCTCATGTTTTATGCTCCTTTAAATTTATATTAAATTCGTCTCGCTACTTACTTTCCTGCTTGCTTTTCACCCCCCATCAAAATAAATTATCCGTCCGCATCGCAAATTCAAAAAAATTATAAAAGCGGCATTAATACAACCACATCATACTGAAAAACAATACGCAACCAAGCCTCATATGAATGGTCCTTACTTCAATCCAGTTTTGGGAACAGATTGCCCACTTCCGGTTTTGACATACAAGCGCACATGCCGGCGGCCTGACATCTGTGAACCTGCATTGGCCACAGAAACCAGGAACAGATATTGTTTGTCCCTGTATTCCGGCCGATCGGGTATTTCCAACCACATTTTTAAAAACGCTTTTGATTTCCCCGGAACGGTGATCTGATTTCTCTCAAACGTCAGAAACTTCGGATCAGGACAAGGTGCGTACTTTTCATTCTCAACCCCAACCGCTGCAGGATGCAAACTTTCAACGGATATATCCAATGGTGCCGATCCAAAATTCTCGATTTCCGCACTTGTTTGTTTATACGTTAAAACCTCTTTTTTTTCCCCCAGGGACACGTTCGACACTTCAAAACGTTCAGGCGTAATTTTAAAATTCAAATTGACGCTGGCCGGTTGCTGGGAGGAAGGCTTAATCAGCACCGGAGCAATCGTGAACAACAACCGCCCTTTAAGACCCAACTTAACATTCATAAAAGCAATCCGGGTGTCGTTCTCCGAGGTGTGCGCAAAAATGTCTACCGGACTGATTTTAACCCAAGCTGCGCTCGGAATGGATTCATACCCTCCGATGGGCGCTTCAGGTTTGACGGGCTCGACTTGAATAGTCAGCATCACATCGGAATCATTGTTGACTTCCAAAGGCATGTTGGCTATTTGCGTGAGATTGTAGGT
>JAGVPM010000027.1 GCA_020052235.1 Candidatus Goldiibacteriota bacterium | reverse complement strand
ATATGCTAGTGTAGTGTAACAGTAACGGCTTTACAATGATTGTCATTGCGAGGAACGTTTTTAGCGACGAAGCAATCTGGTTTTGCCTTTAAACAGTGAAGAAAAACGAGATTGCTTCGCTTCGCTCGCAATGACAAATGTAAAACTCTGTAAAGACGTTACTGAGACACTACACTTAGGATGCATATATATTTTTGAATGCTGAAGGGGGTTTACCAACTATGAATGTGATTATCATCGGTTCTGTGGCCTTGGATGATGTTAAGACGCCATTTGGAGAAGTAAAAGACGCCCTCGGCGGCTCGGCGGTTTTTTCATCCCTCAGCGCCAGCTATTTTACCTCCGTAGGTTTGGTGGGTGTTGTGGGAAAAGATTTCTCCCCGGAATATATTCACTTACTGAACTCCCGCAACATCCAAGTTGAAGGCTTGGAACGCGCTGAAGGCAAAACCTTTCATTGGACAGGATATTATGAAAACGATATGGCCTGCGCCCATACCCTCGATACCCAGTTGAATGTTTTTGCCACTTTTAATCCCAAAGTTCCAAAAACCATGCAAGCGGCACCTTATCTGTTTTTGGCCAATATTGATCCGGATTTGCAATATAAAGTACTGGACCAGCTTACGCAGCCCAAATTCATCCTATTGGATACAATGAATCTTTGGATCGAGATCAAGCGCGAAGCGTTATTAAAAGTTTTACCGCGGGTTTCCATGGTGGTGGTGAATGATGCCGAAGCCCGGCAATTATCCGGCGTCACTAATCTGATGAAAGCGGCTCAATGGATTCGTGATCACGGCCCCCGCGGCGTGATCATTAAAAAAGGCGAACACGGTGCGCTGCTTTTTTGGGACAATGAAATTTTCGCGCTGCCGGCCTATCCCTTGGACAGCGTGAAAGACCCTACCGGCGCGGGCGATACCTTTGCCGGCGGTTTTATAGGCGCATTGGCCGGCTACGGCGACCTTTCCATGGAGAGTATGCGCAAAGCCGCTGGTGTGGGCACGGTGATGGCTTCTTTTACAGTGGAGAATTTTTCCGTCCGGCGCCTGCTGGAATTGAACCCGGACGACATCCGCGCCCGCTATCAGCAACTCCAAAGCATTACGCGCATGAATGATTTTTAGTTGCTTGTCACTTCGACAAGCTCAGTTACCGGAATATAATCAGGCATAAAATGTTCTTTTCGGTTGCTGAGCCTGTCGAAGCAATCGAAACGAACGTTCGAGGTGAAACTTATGCTCTCCAATAAATTGCAACGCATTCCGCCGTATATATTGGCCAAAGTAACCATGGAGACCAAAGCCGCGCGCGCCCGCGGGGAAGACATCATTGACTATGGCATGGGAAATCCCGATCTGCCCACACCGCAACATATTGTCAATAAATTAGTGGAAGCCGTGGCCAAACCCCAAAATCACCGCTATTCCGTGTCCCGCGGCATTTTCAAACTGCGGGCCGCCATTTGCGGCTGGTACCAGCGCCGGTTTAACGTGACCCTTGATCCGGACACCGAAGCCATTGCCACCATCGGCGCCAAAGAGGGCATTTCCCATTTTATGCTCGCCCTGCTGAATCCCGGAGATACCGTGATTGTGCCCACGCCCTGTTATCCCATTCACGCTTATTCCGTCGTTTTGGCCGAGGGGAATGTCATCAGTTTGCCGTTACCCCCCGGTGAAGATCCCTTTCAACAAATTGAAGCAACGTGCCGCACGTCCTGGCCCAAACCCAAAGCCGTCATTGTTTCCTATCCGCAAAATCCCACCGGAGCGGTGGTGGAATTATCGTTTTTCGAACGTTTGGTGGAATTGGCCAAGCGGGAAAATTTCCTGATCGTTCACGATCACGCTTATGCGGAATTATGCTTTGACGGCTATAAATCGCCCAGCCTGCTGCAGGTTCCCGGGGCCAAGGAAGTCGGTGTTGAGTTTTATTCGCTCTCCAAGACCTACAATATGCCCGGCTGGCGGGTTGGATTCATGGTGGGAAATGCCGAGGCCGTGGCCATGCTGGCCCGGATTAAGAGTTACCTGGATTACGGAATGTTTGCCCCGATTCAGATTGCGGCCATTGCGGCTTTGAATGACAACCAAGCCTGCGTGGCGGACATTGTCAACACGTATAAGTCACGCCGGGATGTCCTCGTGGATGGGCTGAACAAATTAGGGTGGGAAGCCGCCAAGCCGCAAGGCACAATGTTCCTTTGGGCGCGTTTGCCTGAAAAATACCGGCATATGGCTTCCGTGGATTTTGCCATGCAGCTATTGCGCGAAGCAAAAGTTTCCGTTGCCCCAGGGGCCGGGTTCGGCGAAGGCGGGGAAGGATACGTGCGGTTTGCCTTGATTGAAAATGAAGCCAGAACGCGGCAAGCTTTGCGCGGAATCAAAAAAATGTTTGGAACCGGACTTTAAAGCTCAGGCACTTTGCGCATCTCCATTAAGGGCAGGGTAAACCAAAAACGGCTGCCGCGGCCCACTTGGCTTTCCACATGAGGCTCGGTATTGTAGGCAATTAAAATTTCCTTCACGATGGCCAAACCCAACCCGGTGCCCACGTATTTTCGGGTTGATGATGAATCCACCTGATAAAAACGCTGGAATAATTTTCCCAACT
>JAGVPM010000123.1 GCA_020052235.1 Candidatus Goldiibacteriota bacterium | reverse complement strand
TTATATAATTTCGAACCCCCTCCCCTACATCCCCTCCCACCAACCCTGGGGAGGGGAATGTGATTAGAGGCTGTGGACGGACGTTGTGACACAGTCTCATAAAAGAGGGGGAGGGGGGAGTTTATAAATAAGGAGACCAAGCAGTGAAAAGCAGCCGTAATTATCCCGCCATGCAAATGAAGGTCGGAACACTTTTGGCCGTGGCGCTTTCAGTAACGCTGTTGGCCTTGATTTTTCCCACCAAGGGAGTTAATCCGTTTTCCTCCAAAATCAAATTGGTGGCTTATTTTCCCGAAGTGTCCGGACTTCGCGCTTCTTCCCCGGTTTGGTTTTCAGGCGTGGAAGTGGGCTCCGTGAAGCATGTGGATTTTGTACCCGAGAGCGATCCCCCCCGCCTTAAGGTTGTGATCGAGGTGGAGAAAAAAATCCAAGGGTATTTAAAAACCGATTCCAAAGCCATGATTCAGGGCATGGGGCTTTTGGGGGACATGTATATTGACCTGATCCCAGGCTCCAAGAACGCTCCGCAGGTGGAGAACGGCACGGTGATCACCGGCGTGCCGCCGGAAAAGACCAAGGAAGAATTTACGGCCATGATGGCCTCGGCCAAGGAGCTGCTGGCCAATTTGAACCGGGTATCCCAGGACATTGCCAACGGCCAAGGCAGTTTAGGGTTGTTGGTCAAAGATCCGGCCTTGTACCGCGAGCTGCAGCAAACGGTTAAGGAATTAAGAGTCATGGTCCAAGCTGTCAATAGCGGTGAAGGGACCGCCGGCGAGCTTATGCGCAATCCGGCACTGTACGATGAAATGGTGGCTGCGGTAAAAGACATTCGCGCCGTGGTGAATGATTTGAAAAATGCGGAAAATAAAATTTTATCGCCGGAAACCAAGGAAGCCGTGGATCAAACCGTTAAAACCGCCTCCCGGGTGGTAAAACGCGTAGGTGAAATTCAGGAAAAAATGGATCTGGTTCGCTTTGATTTGAATTTCGGCTTGAGCAAATACCTTAACCAGGCAGTGTCCTCAGGGCATGCGGATTTGGTTATTTGGCCCAATCGGCAGCGCTATTATCAAGTGGGAATTGAAAAGGTCAGCGGCCTATACGGCAATGAGAAGGACAAAACCACCTTCAACGGCCAGTTGGCCTGGCGGATTTTTCAAAGCCCGTTGTTCATTCGCGGCGGTTTGACCAAAAGCGAGTATTTTATCGCAGGCCTGGACATGCGGTTATGGGACGACAAATTTAAAGTCATGCTGGATACATACCGCGTGGAATTAAACCCGGCGCAAGTGGATGTGCGCACCGGAGTGGTGTTGATCGATATTCTGGAATTGACGGCCGGAGCGGAAGATGTGCTGCGCACTCCGTTTTATAAAGCCGGGTTGACCCTGCACTACCAGGATGACGACCTGTTGAACGTGATATTTAAAACTCAATTTTAATGTTGTGAATTAAATTTAAATGGTAGAGACGCAAAATTTTGCGTCTCTACGCAAAAGAATATACCGGTTTCCTGTAATAAAATCCAGTTGCGTACTGTCCAATGGTTTAAGGCGCGTGCTTGTGCATTATCAGGGGCGTTGGTCATTCCGTCGTTGACAAGCCCCCGGGTTGGAGGTTAAAATTTGCCCCATTACTTTAAGTTGAAAGAACCACGGCAGGATGGTCCCATGATCAACTTCAACCAAAACATACCGGTGGATTCGTTCGACCGGGAATACATATTACTCGAATTTATCCGGCATTTTTCCATAGGATTTATTAAAATGGAATTGCTGATGCTTTTCTACCGGTATCAAATCAATGTGGTGACTGCCGCCGAAATCGTGAACCGCACGGGATATCATTTGCATGAAGTGAATGTTAACCTCGGCAAGCTGGTTGCGGATCAATTGTTGGCAAGCCAAAATCCCGCCACCACACCGGAGACCATGCTTTTCCGGCGCCTGGAACCGGGAGAGTTTTCCGGCCGGAATTTAATCCACCAAATTTTGGAACGCATGGCCATAAAATTCAACGAACGCGAAGGACGCCTGAAAATCATTTACGCCATCTTAAAAGCCCAAGACTAAATTTTATTCTTTCCCAGGCCGATACTCCTCTCATCAGAAGTTTTAGCTTGAGCAATTAATTGCTCGCGCTAAAAGGGGCGGGATCATGGCCGTAGCCGGCAAGTATCGTGAGAAGTCGGTACTAAAAACCACAAGCGACCCTGCTTGGTTGAATTTGCGCCGGGCGTTTCTAGAGATTAACACCGAAAAAGAATTCGGACCCATGACCACCACCATACTGCGTCAGGCTTGCCGGATGTTTCAGGCCGGCGGCGCAGCCTTGCTTTTGGCCAATAAGCTCACAGGCATGCTGGAAATCGCGGCCGTGCAAAATATTTCCGCGGAAGCTTTGGAAGCTTACCGCATGCAGCCGGAAAGCACCCTCGCCTTGGAATCGCCCGGACAAGAGGAAGACTCCTCCGGGGCGTTGAACCGAATCCGGTCGCTGGGCGCGGGTTTTCCCCAGCAAGTCATTTTGCCCATTCAACTTCAGAATAAAATCATAGGATGTTTAATTTTAGCTGCCGCACATTTCCTTGAGAACAGCAAGGACCGGCAGGAACGGTTGGAAATTTTTCTGGAGTACATGGCGCAAGCCATTGAAAATGCCTACTTGATTTTTCAACTTCGGCAACAAAATTCCAATTTAGAAATGATGATGACCCGCCTGCAAAATACGCAAAATCATCTCAAACGGGCGGAGAAAATGGCTTTGGTGGGCAAGATCGCCACGGCCGTTGCACACGAAATGCGCAATCCCCTGACCATCATCAGCACCACGCTGCAATTGGTTTACGAAAAAATGCCGGCCGGGCATTCGGACCGCGAATTGTATGCGGCCATGATCGGCAAGGTTCGCACCGTGGATCAGACGATTAAGGAATTGATGAATTTTGCCCGGCCGGTGCAAATTCAGCTGAAAAGCGTCAAGCTAAGCGAGGTTATTGCGCGCGTGGCGACGTTCATTGGTAAAAAATATGCCGGCCATAAATTGGAATTGCAGGTGGAAGTTTCGCCGGAACTTCCCGCGATCTATGTTGATGAGGAGCAATTACAGCGAATATTAATCAATCTGTTTTTAAATGCGTATAATTTTTTACCGGAGGGGGGAACCGTGCGCCTGGCGGCCAGTCATGCGGAAAAATCTCCCTGGTTGGATTTTTCTTTTTCTGATAATGGTCCGGGCATTTCCCCGGAACATGCACAGCAGATTTTTGAACCTTTTTTCAGCACCCGGACGGACGGTACGGGTTTGGGTTTGTTTTTGGTAAAACACCTGTTGGAAGAAATGAATGGCAGCATTGAAGTAAATTCAGCCGCAAGTCAAGGCGCTGAATTCCGCATCAAACTTCCTCTCGAGGCGTGATTAAATCCCTTTTGCCGTATTAATACCCTGCACCGCTTACGCAGGGATGAATTTTGTAGGGAACGGTTTTAAACCGTTCCCTACGGGTTATAATCCAATACCCTGCGGTTTGCAGCAATGTGCCTTATTCAATCCAAGTATGGAACCCGCTCCATAGAATTCAAAAAAAAGTATGGAATAACTTCCGTAAGCAACAGAAACCTAATACCTATAATGCGGCCTGTAGTGAAAAACCCTTAAAAATAAAGACAATTATTAGTTGATCTGAGTTGATGGTTTTGGCCTGCATTTTGCTTTATGAAAGGTTGATAAAAAAGGAGACGACGCCATGCGATCATTTGCCTACAAAAATTCAGTTTGGAAAACCAGTTGGTATCAAAAGCAAAGTGCCATGACAATGGCAAGCAAAAGCCATGCAGTTCCGGCGCAGGATGTAAAAGAAACCCCGCCGGGAAAAAGTTGGCCGTGGTCCGGCAAAGATAAAAGTTTTAAGTGGGAACGCAAGGTTTAGGAGGCTGGGATGATTAACGGAATTTATCAGTCGGCAACCGGCATGGACAGTTTGGCCAAAATGCAGGAAATGATCTCCAACAATTTGGCCAATATCAGCACCACGGGATTTAAGCAACAGTTGATGCAAGTTGAAAAAACCGCCGAGGGGCGCTTAACCACGCACGGCGGCATGGACATGCAAAACGGACCCGTGCAAATTACCGGGGAGCCCACGCAGCTGGCGTTGGGCAGCGAGCAATTGTTTGTGGTTTCAACTCCTCAGGGCCCGGCATACACCCGGAACGGAAATTTCGGGCTGGATGAGCACGGGCGCCTGATCAGCGCCGGTCAATGGCCGGTGCAAGGGGAGCATGGGGATATTGTTCTGCCGAACGGCGCATTTACGGTTTCCGAAACCGGGGACATTATTGTCCAAGGCGAAGTCGTGGACCGCTTGTTGCTGGTCAAGGCAGACCGTCCCCTGCGCCCCTTAGGAAACAGCTTGATGGCGGCTCAGGACGGATCCGGTTTGGAACCGTTGGGCCCCAATGAAGGGCAAGTGATACAGGGCGCTTTGGAAGGGTCAAATGTGAACGCCACCCAGACCATGGTGAATATGATTGAGATAACCCGCCTTTATGAGGCCAATCAAAAAGCTATGCTGAGCCAGGACGAAACGCTGAGGGATGCAGTAACCCAGATCGGGAGAAACGCCTAAAAGGATTTAGGAGGAAACGGATTATGATGAATTCGCTGTGGATTTCGGCAACCGGCATGTCCGCACAACAACTGAACATGGATACCATTGCCAATAATTTGGCCAATGTGAATACCACGGGGTTTAAATCTTCGCGGGCGCAATTCGCGGACATTTTTTATCAGCAGGTTCAGAAAGATAATGCCGATGTATCCGGCGCGGATTCGGGACAAGTATCCGTTGGGTTGGGTTCGCGCAATGCGGCGACGGTCAGGATGTTTTCTCAAGGCGTGGTGGAGAACACGGGAAATCCCCTGGATTTGGCCATACAAGGGGACGGTTTTTTTCAAGTGATGAAACCCGACGGCACGGCCGCGTATACGCGGGACGGATCCTTCCGGGTGGACTCCGAAGGCCGGCTTTCCACGGCGCAGGGGTACCTGGTATCGCCGGAGATCCAAATTCCCGCCGATACGCAGAGTGTGAGCATAGGGGTTGACGGGACCGTGAGTGTGCAAACCGCGCGGGATTCGGCGCCGCGCGCGATCGGACAATTGGAATTATGCAAATTTATGAATCCGGCCGGGCTTTCCAGCGAAGGCCAAAATTTATTTGTCGCCACACCCGCGGCTGGAGATCCGATGGTGAACACACCCGGGCAGGAAGGTTTGGGTACTTTGGCAAGCGGCAGTTTGGAGCATTCAAATGTGAATTTGGTTCAGGAAATGGTCAATATGATCCAAACGCAGCGCGCGTATGAAATCAATACCAAGGCCATTCAATCCACGGATCAGATGATGCAAATGGCCAATAATTTGAAACACGGATAGCATTAATCGGCGAAAGGGCATAAGGATCATGCAAAACGTCTTTTGGATGTGTTTAAGTTTAATCATCTTCCCTGGGATCTCCGCGGGCCCAGCCTCGGCCTCGGAGATCGGCAGCTGGGAGGAGCTGGCCGCACAATGGCTGGACGCAACCTACCATCAACCGGGGGGTCGATGGGCGGCGTCAGTCTTGGCGGTTCCTCCCGGCTGGAATTCTGAAGCCTTGCGCGGGCGGGTGGTTATTACCGGCGTGGCCCAAGGCGCGGCCAAGGCAAAAAGAATCATGGCGCTTTCCGTGCAGCACCGGGTCAGCGGCGCGCAGGGGATATTGAAAATTCACGCGGCGTTTTTATGCCCCGTGCCCGTGGCCAATCATTTATTAACGCGGGGGCAGGCACTCACCGCGGCCGACTGGCGCTGGGAGGAACGGGATCAAACCGTGTTGCCCAACGACACGCTGCGCCTGGAAAAAGATCTGGAGCACAAGCGGATCAAAAAATATTTGTGCACCAATGAAGTGATCAGCGCGCACGCCTTGGAAGCGGAACCCGACATTCCCAAAGGCCGGCAGATCAGCTTGCGGGTTCAAGGCCGGGGCGTGGTCATCAATGCCGACGCCGAGGCGCTGGAAGAAGGCTATATCGGCCGGGGAATTAAAGTGAGATTAACGGCCAGCGGGAAAATTTTAACCGCGTCCGTGGCAGGGCCGGAAGCGGCGGAGCTGGTATTGACCGGCAGGCGGTGAAGCATGAAACAGTGGTTGAGGTTGTCCGGATGTTTATTGGCCGTCTTTTTGGGGCTCGTGCCCGTTGGGGCCGAATCCTTGAGCAGCGCGGGTTCGGGATTGTTCACCAGTGAAAAAAACTATCAGGTGGGCGATTTGGTTACGGTGATTGTTTCTGAAACCTCCCAGGGAGAACAGAGCGCATCCACGGATTTGAACAAGGAAACCAACATGGGCATCAGCACCACCGGAACCTTAGGCACCGTGCTGGGTTCGGCCTCGGGGGGATTAACATCCAAGCAAAAAGGCGGAGGCAACCTGGCGCGCCACGGAAGAATGAATGCCATGATTACGGCCCGCGTGGAGAAAATTCTGCCCAACGGCAGCTTGGAACTTGCCGGTTCGCAGGAAATTGAGTTTGACAGCGGACGCCAGCGCATCAGCGTCAAGGGTATGGCGCGCCCGCGGGACATTGATTCGTCCAATCAGGTTTTTTCCTACCGCTTGGCGGATTCCCAGATTGAATATTTGGGAACCGGAGCGCTGGGTGAAAAAGCGCGCACCGGTTACTTGAGCCGGATTTTGGAATTGCTGTGGATTTTTTAATACGCAGGAGGCAGTGAGTATGCGGCATTGGATGAGGTTTACCGTGGCGTTTCTGGTCTGCGGCTGGTCGGCGCAGGCTATTGGCGCCGTGGAAGTGCGGTTGCGGGATTGTGCGCACATTCAGGGCTTGCGGGAAAATGCGGTAATCGGCTACGGCCTGGTGGTGGGTTTGCAAGGCACCGGGGACAGCCGGAATTCCATCGTGACATTGCGCTCCATGGCCAATATGCTGGAAAAATTCGGCATGGATATGACGCAAAAAGATTTCGCGGCCAAAAATTCAGCGGCAGTCATGGTCACGGCCACCTTGATGCCCTTTGTCCGTTCAGGCGATAAGCTCGATGTCAGTATTTCTTCCATGGGTGACGCGAAAAGCCTGCAGGGCGGGACGCTGATGATGACGGCCTTGTATGCGGGCAATCATCAAATCTATGCCACGGCGCAGGGACCGGTTTCTGTGGGCGGATATTATGTGGGCCAGAGCAGCCAGTCCATTCAGAAGAACGTCACCACGGGAGGAATAATCTCAAACGGCGGAATTGTGGAAAAAGCCGTGGATTCTGAATTCCTTAAAGACAATAAATTTACCCTGACCTTGGCCCGGACGGATTTTGTGCTGGCCAATCAAGTGTTGAAACGCATTGAGGGACAATATGGGGCGAATGTGGCGCAGACCTTAAACGGCACGGAGATAGTGATAACCTTGCCGGGCGAGTACCAAGCCAAGCCCGCGGCCTTTATTGCGGATCTTTTAAATCTGTCCGTGCCGCAGGAAAATGACGCCCGCGTGGTGATTGACGAGCGGACCGGAACCGTGGTGATCGGCGGCGATGTGCGTATTTCCAAAGTGGCGGTTTCGCACGGCAGCCTGCACATTGCCATTGCCGGCGAAACCAAGGTGTCGCAGCCTTTGCCGTTTACCATGGGCCAAACCGTTGTGGCCGAACAATTGTCCATTCGGGGCGATGAAGCCAAAGGTAAATTGGTGGTTTTGCCCGAGGGCACGAGCATTGAGGAATTGGTGAGGGCCTTAAATGCCCTGGGGACGCTGCCCCGGGATATTATCGTGATTTTATCGAATTTAAAAGCCGTTGGGGCCTTGCACGGGACGATTATCACGCGATGAAGGGTGGTTCTACTAATTATGGAAGGAATTATTCCGGTTTTTAATCAATTTTTAATGGCGCAAGAACCTCTGGCCGGAGGCAAACCAATGGAAAATGCCAAACTGGATAAAGCCTGCCGCGATTTTGAAGCGTATTTTACGGCCAGCCTTTTCGCGGAAATGACAAAATCCATGGAAATTAATGAGAAAAACAGGGTATCAGCCCAACAGGAAGAATGGATGTGGAAAATGGTGGGGCAAACCGTGGCCGATCAATTAGCCCAGGGAAAAGGCATGGGATTGGGGCAGGAATTGCTGCGGGCGGTTTCAGCCTCGCCGGGTACGGATGGAGCAGCCCTAAAATGAACTAAAAGTGTCGGAAAGTAAAAATATTACTTAAGTTTTTCAGTTTTTTATACGAAACCATGTATAGGCCCGCGTTAGGGGCGGAAATAATTCGGATTATGATTTTAGAAAGGGGGGACGGGCAATGTCCATCGAAAGAATTCAACCGGACATGTCCCCAAAGTGGGAAAAAGAACCAGCGCCAAGCATTAAAAAAGAGACGGCACCACCTGCCTCCCAGGGAGGAACTCAAGCTGCCCAAAACAAAAACACCGGGGCGGCAGTTCACCCGGCGTCTCTGACATCAAAAATACAATCAGCGAGCCAAGCAGCCGCGCACCACTCGGTACGCAAGACGGTATGGGCCGGCAATCCGGCAGAAGTGATGTCGCAGATGCAAGCCATGGTGGAAAAATTAAAATCCATTGGAACGCAAGCGCAGGTCAGTATGCAAATTTCCGAAGTGGGGCAATCCATGGTCATTACCCGGCAAGAGCTTGAAAAAGCCAGCCGGGATGAAATAGTTGTTTCCATGAGTCCCAACAGCGACGGCAAAGCCTCCTATTGGGATAAACTGTCCGTGAGCGCCAAAGCGCGCACCATCAACCGGCTGAAAGACCGGTTGCATGCAATGGAACTGGAACGGAGCAGGCTGACGAAGACTTTGTCCGAGCAGGTTAATTCCGGCTCATATCAAGTCAGCGGCGAGGAAATCCTGAACGGCATGGCCCAGGAAACCTAAGCATTTAGCAGGTTGTTTCGATTGCTTCGACAGGCTCAGCAACCGAAAGGACCGTGTTTGGATTGATTCGGCCATGGTCACTGAGCTTGTCGAAGTGACCGGACAATGGCAACAGTTGAAAATGGATTACGTGCGTAATTTTTCGGGGTGATGACTATGGAACTGGTCTGGAAACAATTGCTGAACACCATGGAAGCCATGACCAAACACTGCGTATTGATCATAGACCTGGCGCAGAAACAGCGGACCGCGGTGACCAAGGAAGAAATACAAAAAATCGGCGAAATTGTGATTGAACAGGAACGCGCCATGGTGGAGTTTCAGAATTGGGAGCAGGAGCGCCAGGCATTGATCCGCGATATCAGCCGGCAACTGGAAATTCCCGAATCCGAACTGACGTCCGCGCGGCTGCTGCAAGTGGTGCCGGCGGCTTGGACCAATGCCTACCGGGCGCAGATTCAGGGCCTGCAGCAGAGCATGCTGCGGGTTAAACAGGAACATGAAGCCATCCGGAAATTGATAAGCCACTCGCAGCAGTTCGTGAGCTGGCTGATTCAATACCTGGTGACTCCGGAAGGCGCGGCGCCGATGTATGACGCGCAGGGCGGCAGGACGCAGAAAAGCTACTATCATGTGGTGAACCAAGCCTTGTAAAGAAGAGGAGCAAGCCGTGTACTCAACGTTTTTTGGATTGGAAATCGGCAAACGGGCATTGCTTACCAATCAGTTGGCCCTGCATACCACGGCCCACAACATCAGCAATGCCAACACGCCCGGATATTCGCGCCAACTTATCACCTTGGCGGCAACGGACCCGTTTTTACCCATGAGCAACCGCTTGCAAATTCCCACGCAATTGGGAACCGGCGTTAAAGTGGATTATGTTTCGCGCGCCCGGGACATGATTTTGGAAAAACAAATTCATAATGAGACTGCCACCAAAGGCGAAACCGATGTGAAATTGGACGCCTTCACCCGCATCGAGGCTTTGATTCATGAGCCTTCGGATGAATCCGTAGGCAAGGCTTTGAGTGATTTCTGGGCCGGGTGGCAGGAACTCTCAACCCACCCGGAAGATGTGGCTGTGCGCAACAGCGTGATTGGAACGGCCCAGCGCCTGACCCGGCTGATGAATACCAAGGATACCGAACTGCAGTCGCTCCAAAAAAGCGCGGACGAAGATATTAGGTCCCGGGTGGATAAAATCAATCAATTGGGCGAGCAGCTGCGGGATATTAATGTGCAAATCAATCAGTCCTTGGGTGTGGAAACGCAGCCGAATGACTTGTTTGACAAACGCGATGCCTTATTGGGGGACTTGGCCAAACTCACCAATTACGAAGGCCACGTAATGCCCAATGGTTTGTATGATATCACCATCAGCGGCCATACGCTGGTCCAAGATGCCACCTTTGTGCCCCTGACAGTAGTTGACGATCCGCTCAACAGCAATTACGCGCAAATTACCTGGAGCGACGATGGTTCCATAGCCTCGGTCACCGGGGGTGAAATCAAGGGGCTGACGGATATCCGGGATACCAATATTCCGGTTTACCGCCAGGCACTGGATGATTTGGCCCAGGGGCTGATGAACAACGTCAACCCGCTGCAAGCGGCCGGGTATGGCTTGAACGGGGCGGCGCCCACGGGCATTAATTTTTTCACGGGCACGGGCAGCAATGATATCCAGGTCAATACCACGCTGGTCACGACACCGACGTTGTCGGCGGCCGCTTCCAATCCGTCCGCACCCGGGGACGGGTCCAATGCGCTGGCTATTGCGCTGCTTCAGCAAGCGAAACCCATGGCTGCCGGAACGCAAACCTTTGGAGAATATTACGAGAACATCGTGGCGCAGGTCGGCTTGGACAGCCAGCACAATGAGATGAGCAATGATACGCAAAAGGCGCTGGTTCAGAGTTTGGAAGCGCAGCGCGATTCGGTTTCCGGTGTGAATTTGGACGAAGAAATGACGAATATGATGAAATTTCAGGACGGATATCAGGCGGCGATACGGGTGATTTCCACCATGGACAGCATGCTGGACACAGTGATCAACCGCATGGGAGCAGGGCGATAATTTAAATTGAGGTGAGGACAATGCGCGTCAGCGGCAATATGGTTTCCAACCAAATCATCGAAAACCTCAATATCGATTTGGCCCGTTTGCAGGATTACCACCAGCAGGTGTCCACGGGCAAACGGATCAACGTGCCCTCGGATGACCCGCTCGGCAGCCAGCGCCTGGTGAACATCAACGAGGCGCTCAACGGCATCGAACAGTACCAGCGCAATGCCAATTATGTCACGAATTGGGTTTCGGCTTCGGAAACCACCCTCACCGGAGCAGCGGATTCCCTGCAGCGCGCGAACGGTCTGGCTATCCGGGCGGCCAATGATGTCACGCTGGATACACAGGAACGGAACGCAATTGCCGACGAAGTCAACGGCATCCTGGAACAGATGGTCAATACCGGCAACACCCAATCCGAAGGCAAATATCTTTACGGCGGTTATCAGACACTAAATCCGCCGTTTCAAGTCACGCGCGTGGCCGGGGAAATTACGGCCGTGAATTACGTTGGGGATAACGGTGTGGAGCAGGTGGAAATCGACTCAGGACTTATGGTAAATAAAAACGTGCCGGGGAACCAGATTTTTCAGCCGGCTGCCGGAACCGATGTGTTTGCCACGCTGATCAATTTGCGGGACGCCATGCGCGCGGACAACAACGCACAGATCGTGGCCGGCATCACGGCCACGGGTGACGCCCAGAAACAAATTGTAACCGAGATCTCCCAATTGGGAAATAAAACCAACATGATGGACATGGCCGGCACCAACATCGCGGCAAAAAAACTCGCTTTGACGACGCTGAACTCACAATTGGCGGATGTGGATATGCCGGAAGCCATTGTGAAGCTGCAGACTGCGCAAAATGTTTATGACGCCGCCATGCAAAGCAGCGCCAAGATTTTAAGCCAGAGAAAGCTTATGGATTTTTTAAGTTAAAAAGGTAAACCGGGGTGGGCCGTATTCGGAGGGGACCGAATGCCGAGATCATTCCCAACCTTGATTAAAAAAATCAAAGGAGAATCGCACTATGAAATTTACAACGCGGCATTTTGGTGTACTTGAAATTGAAGAGGATAAAATCATCTCGTTTCCCAGCGGCATTATCGGGTTTCCCAGACACAACAAATTTTGCCTGGTAAACCGCCCTGAAAGCCTGCCCTATTTTTGGCTGCAATGCGTGGATCAGCCGGAGTGGGCGTTTGTAGTCCTGCCGATCCCGGTTTTCAAGGATGACTATCAATTCCGGCTTTCGCCTGCTGAGATCGAATTGCTTAAATTCGTCAATGAGGATATCCCCTTGATTTTGTCGGTGGTGGTGATTCCGCCGGATATCAATCAAGCCACGGTCAATCTGCTGGCGCCGATTGTCATCAATGAACGGGAACGCATGGGAACCCAAATTATTAATGAAAACGGACTGTACCGCGCGCGGCATTTGCTCAAGGAGGAAATTAAACCAGTAGCCAAGGAGGGCGAAGATCATGCTGGTGCTGACAAGAAAGAAAAAGCAGTCTGTGATTCTCGGCGATGATATTGAGATTCAAATTTTGGAAGTCAACGGCGAACAAGTCCGGATAGGCATCAAAGCACCGGCAGCTTTGCGCATTTTGCGCAAGGAAATCTACACGGAGGTTAATGCCCAAAACCAAGCTGCGGCAGTCACGACGCCCGAGGAACTCGAAAAAATCAAAAAGGGCTTGTGAGGGCCGATTTAAATAAGAAAGGAGGCTGGCCGTAAGAGGGGTAGTAAGCCCGGAAAATGTGGCGTTTTCCGGGCGCAACTAATGGCACTGAGGTGGCAGTTTTACTGCAGGACCAAGCAGTCTGTGCTTAAAGCACACATTCCATCATTGGCACGGATGCCGATGAGAAAAAATCACGGAGGATACTGTCATGGGATTTGCAATCAATCATAACCTTTCATCTATCAATACGTTGGGCGCCTTGGATAAAACCACGTTGTCCATCAGCAAGTCGTTGGAAAAGCTCTCGACCGGCTTGAGAATCGTGCGTGCGGGAGATGATGCTTCGGGTTTGGCCATCAGCGAGAAATTTCGGGCGCAGATCAACGGCATGCAAACCGCCAAAATGAATGCGCAAGAAGGCATCTCGATGCTGCAAACCGCGGAAGGATCGCTCAATGAAGTGCACGGTATTTTGCAACGCATCAACACCTTGGCCGTCCGCGCGGCCAATGACGTCACCTTAACCGCCGCCAACCGCACGGTCATGAACCAGGAAGTGCAGGGTTTGAAATCCGAACTGGACCGCATCGCCCAGAACATCACCTTTAACACCAAGGTTCTTTTGGATGGGACGTTAAGTGGAAATCTGCAAGTTGGGCCCGGAGGCACAGTTGACAACCAGATTGCAGTTGCGGTTGCCAATACCTCGGTAGCGGGGTTGGTGCTTACGCTCACGGCTGTGGACACGGTGGCCAATGCCTTAACGGCCATTACAGACACTAACACCGCCATTGATACGGTTTCAACCAACCGCGGAGCTATTGGCGTGGTGCAGAATCGATTGGAGCATACAGTAAGGAATTTGGATGTTTCGATCGAAAATACGACCGCGTCCGAAAGCCGCATCCGGGACGTTGATATGGCGCAGGAAATTTCCACCTTCACCCGTTTGCAAATTCTGCAACAATCCGATGTGGCCATGCTGGCACAAGCGAACTCACAACCTCAAGCGGTTCTGAGCCTGCTGAAATAAGCGCGAACAGACGTTTTCTGCGTGAAAGCAGGGGGATTGCCGCCAGGCGGCAGTCCCCCTTTTTTTATACGCCCGGTGGGGCGCCAGGGTGGAATTTCATCGTTTTTTCCTAAAAAAAATTTAAGAAAAAAACAAATTGATACGAAGTATATCAACGAGAATAAATATGAGTTTAACCCAGGGGTTTCCCACGTTTGGGTGGAGTGAATAGCGTTCCGGCCGGGCGCCTAGCCTTCACCTTATTAACCCCACACGGAGTCCTGGAGGCAGTACACGGCAGGGATGCCGGAATCTATATCAAGGAGGATATTCGTCATGGGATTCGCAATCAATCACAACACGTCGTCGCTTAATGCTTTGAATTCGTTGGATAAAGTCACCAGTAACATTTCGAAATCATTGGAAAAATTGTCAACCGGTCTGCGCATCGTGCGCGCCGGTGACGATGCTTCGGGTTTGGCCATCAGCGAAAAGTTCCGCGCGCAGGTTAATGGTTTGCAAACCGCAAAGATGAATGCCCAAGAAGGCATTTCCATGTTGCAGACGGCCGAAGGCGCCTTGAATGAGGTACACGGCATTTTGCAGCGCATCAACACCCTGGCGGTTCGCGCAGCCAACGATGTCACCTTGACCGCGGGCAACCGCGCGGTCATGAACAATGAAGTCACGGCCCTGAAATCCGAAATGGACCGTATTGCCACGAACGTCACTTTCAACACCAAAGCCTTGTTGGATGGAACCCTGAGCGGAAATATGCAGGTAGGCGCTGCGGCAGGCGCGGATAACCAAATTAACGCAACCATCGGCAGCACGTCGGTGGCAACGCTCGGCATGACCGCGACCGCGGTGGACACGGTGGCCAATGCATTGTCAGCCATCACAGCCACCAACACGGCCATTGACACCATTTCGACCACGCGCGGCTCCATTGGCGTGGTGCAAAACCGGCTTGAGCATACGGTAAGGAATTTGGACGTGTCGATTGAAAACACGACTGCATCCGAAAGCCGTATCCGTGATGTGGACATGGCCCGTGAAATTTCCAATTTCACGCGCATGCAGATCCTGCAACAGTCGAACGTGGCCATGCTGGCGCAAGCGAACTCACAACCGCAAGCCGTACTTAGCTTACTGCGATAAGCCGCCTGCAGCGATACGGTTTGGATCAACAGTTGAGGGAATTGCCGCAAGGCAATTCCCTCATTTTTTTTTTAAACAATCCGGTTAAAGGAATAAAGAAAAAGGCACGATAATATTATTGAGTTATGTTGGGGGGAACGAAAAGGAAGTGAAATAATATGACAACTTCAAGCTTGCCGGAAATTCATTTTTCAGGCCTGGCATCGGGAATTGATACTGACTCGTTAATTGAAAAATTAATGACCTTGGAACGCCGTCCGCAGACCATGCTGAAAATGAAAAACGAAGATTATGCGGCTAAAAAAGCCGTTATCAGCACCCTAAATTCCAAGCTTAGTACTTTAAGCACGACCATTGATAAATTCAGCAATGCCTCGTCACCGTTTTTTACCCAAAAAACCACGGCGAGCACCCTGACGACCGTGGTCCAAGCCGTCATTACCGGAGCGCAACCCGCCGAAGGAAACTATCAAATTACGGTGACGCAGGTGGCGACAGCGGCCATGACCCAAAGCCAAGCAGCCTTGTACACTGGGGCGGATAGGGTGGCGCAAGGCGCGAAGATGCAAAGCGCCACGGGCATCAATGCTCCGAGTCAAACCGTCGATCCCGCCCAATCTTTGGCAACGCAAGCCGCCAACTTGGGGACAGTGGCGCAGGCATCCGGAACCTTGGTTATTAATGGCAGCAACATTAATTGGGATGACACGATGTCCATTAACCAGATTTTGGGCAATATCAACAATGCCGGGTTGGGAGTTACCGCGAGCTTTGACACGGGAACGCAGGAAATTTCCCTGACTTCGAACATCACCGGCGCGACCAGCGAAATTATTTTGTCTGAAAGCAGCGGAAATTTATTGGGTGTCATGAACATTACAGCCGGAACAGCCACGGGCAATGATGCGGTGCAAACCAATTCAAGCGTGGCGCTGAATTCATCCGGCGCGAACATGGACCAGACCGTAACCAGCGGGACCTTTACACTCAACGGGGTTGTTTTTAACGTGGATGCGGCGGCAGATACGCTGGATACGGTCATCAACCGGATCAACACGTCCAGCGCGGGGGTTACGGCAAATTTCAACCAGGAGACCGGTACAGTCGGTTTTATACAAAAAACCGAGGGTAGCAGCCAAAAAATCACTTTGGGCGCAGCGGGAGACACCAGCAATATCCTGTATGCTTTAAAATTATCCAGCACCAATCCGCCGGTGGGAGGTGCCGCCGATACGTACAGCGGTACCGATGCCCAGGTCAGCCTTAATGGCGGTGCGGCGCAAACCTTTGAGAGCAACGAAATAGCCACGTTGATTCCGGGCGTGACCTTGAATCTCAAGGGCGCGGGGTCCAGCCTGGTCACGGTGAGCAGCAATGTCGACGGCATGGTGCAGACGTTTAAGGATTTTGTAAATCAATACAATGATGTCATGAATTACATCAACACTAAAATCCGCGAGGAACGCGTGGAGAGTCCCACTACTTCCGAGGAACGCATTCAAGGTCAATTTACCGGCGACATGACGTTTTTGGACACTAAGTATAAACTCAGCAGCATGGTGAGCCAGGTGATATCAGGCATGCCGAATACCATGAATCAAATGGCCCAAATCGGCATTACAACCACGGCGGACAATTTAGGCAAGGATGCCACGCTGGCATTGGATGAAACCAAACTGCGCGCTGCGCTAAGCAGTAATGTATCCGGCGTGGAGGACATGTTCAACACCGTGGGTACGGGGATTACGGGAAAAATGAAGGATCAACTGTACTCGCTGACCAATTTCATCGACGGCGAAGTCACGGTAGAGAAAAAATTCTACGACAGCGAAATCAGCAGTACGAATACGCAAATTTTGGAAATGGAAGAACGTTTGGTCAAACGCGAGGAAACCATGCGGCTGCAGTTTGCATCCATGGAAACATTAATATCGCAATTAAAATCACAAGGAGACCGGATTACTCAACTGATGGGACAGTCAACTTAGGGTCGGAGGAGGGCTTGGTATTATGATTATGGCGGATTTGTCAAAATCGAGCGTGCAAAATTCCTATCAGGAGAATGAAATTCTAACTGCGGGGCGCGAAGAATTGATTTTAATGCTTTACAACGGAGCCATCAAATTCATCAACCACGGATTGAGCGCGTTTGATGAAAAAGATTGGGCTGCGTTGGGATGGAATTTAGTGCGTGCGCAAAAAATCGTGCATTATCTGGACTTGTGCCTGGATATGGATAAAGGGCAAGAGTTGGCAAAAAACCTGGATTCCCTGTATCATTTTATCCTACGTCGCTTATCCCAGGGAAACCTTGAAAAGAAAAAAAAATTTATCGAAGAAGGACTCGGTTTATTACGGACCATGCGTGATGCCTGGGACGACGGAGTTGTGAAGTCAAAGGTGTTGGCTTAAACCGGTTTTTCACGGGCCAGAAGTTCTTTTTCCAGGTCCGCCGCTTTTTTCGGCAAGGGCGTTAAGGGTATGAACCGCAGTTCCTGCCCCATAAATTCGATGATCGAGCTGGGCCCGGATCGGGTTTGCTTAATTTCCAGCTCGGTTTGCCCCAATTGCAGCAGGGTTCCGGCATTTAATTCCTTGTACACATTGATTTTCGGATTGGCCTGTTGCGACATATTGGAGTAGATCCAGTCAAGTTTTTGCAGAATTTGTTTTTTCTGATCGGAGATTTTTTGGATGCTTTCCTGCAGCTGCAGGCGTTGTTTTTCGGATAGGGATGTGGTTTGATTTTGAGGCGGAGTCAGGTATTGGTCCAATTGTTGGTTGAGTTCCTGCAAGCGTTTTTGAACGGTTTTTAATTGGCCGATAAACACATGAATGGCGTTGGCCAGGTGAAAATCAATTCCGGCATTAAGAAACGTTTTGATGCCGAATTCAGAACCGGTGGTTGCGGTTTCAATGCCCGCCAAGGCCAGGCAGTTTCCGCCCACGATCCGCCCTTGGCAGAAAACGGCGCCATTGGATTTAATATTGGAGTGCATAATTTCACGCTTAACGTAAATGTTTCCCGCGCATTCGACATCGACATTATAAAGATAGCCGGCTTTTAAACGGCCATGGCAGCGGATTTTAGCCTGCGCATCCCGCCCGGTCATGCCCCCAATGTCAATGTCACCCTCGGACTCAATGCAAGAATTGCCGATGTTGTTATAAATTTTTACGCCTTTTTTGCCGTTTACATTGAACCCATCCAGCACATCTCCGCGCACATGGACCACGCCGACAAAATTGATGTGCCCGGTCTTATAATCCACATCTTCATCGACCACAAATTCCTCGGTGATGGATAGTACCGTGTCTTTATACATGACCCGTCCGTTCATTTTGGCGGCATATTCAAGGCGCCCGGAAATAAATTCAATGCCCGCACCTGCCTTGGCTGCAACCGTGTTCAGCCGGGCGGTGGGAATAATTTTGCCCGTAACCGTCTGGCCGTTTATACTGGGAATGGCTGGATGTTCAACGGCAATGATATCTCCGGCTTTGACATTTTCAAACAAATGGTTTGATGAAAATCGATTTGGCCGTTTTGGCTTTGATCAAAAGTGGGTTCAAAGGAAAATGGTTTGGTTTTGAACTCTAAAAAAGCATCTTGGCCGACTTCCGGGAGAGAGCCTTGCGCCACGAGCACATCCAGGGCGGATTCGCCGCGCTGGAGCGTTTCGGATATTTTTGAAATGGCGTCCAGGTTGAGGCCGATGGTTACTTCGTGTTCCTTTAAAAGGGCCGGCAGATCCGAAGGCAATAGTTCGACGGCGGCTTCCGTTTCAATGGTTAAATAACATTCGGTGAAATGGTTTGCGAATTGAATTAAAACCGTGTAAGTGCCGCGTTCTACCTCCACCTGTTGTTCATATTCAGGCATAATGCACCTGCCCGGGCAAAGCGGCACAGATAGGCCTGGCGAGTGTAAGCTGATTACCCACAACCGGTTCCCCCCCGAATGTTCGTTGGGCAAGTATCGGTGTTTAGGCAGTGAAGCTCGAGGCCGGAAAGAAAAAAGGCCGCGTTTTTTATTAAAATTCAAGGGTAGAGACGCAAGATTTTGCGTCTCTACATAATTGCCCGGATTTTTTAATTTAATTTTTATTCCAATCCGACGAAACTGATAAAGAGAAGCCCGGTTTGTATTTGGTTTCAAAGCGTGCACGGGAAAGGGCGGGAGTGAAAGCCAATCAGGTTAAAAAATTAGCGCAAAGCATCAGTGAATTTCCAACCCTGCCTGCCATCGTGGCGCGTGTGATCCAGGAGTTGAATAATCCATATTCTTCGGCAGCGGACATCACCGATATAATCTCCGCGGACCCGGCCATGACCTTTAGGATTTTGAAAATGGCCAATTCCGCCTATTACGGGTTTCCGCGTTCCATCACCACGGTGACGGAAAGCATTGTATTGCTGGGGTTTTCTATTGTCCGCAATCTAATGCTTACCACGTTAATGTATCAATTTAATGAAATGACATTGCCGGCGCATTTTAAAAAATCCGGTAAACGCAATTTTGTGGCTGTTGACCGGCAGGAGGAGTGGCGGCATTCGGTGGCCACGGCCATTGCCACCCGGGAAATCATTTTACAACGGCATCAGGAAGCCTGGGAGCACTTGGGGTACCTGGCGGGCCTCATGCACGATATTGGCAAAAGTTTTTTCTGCCATTACATGCCCGATGAATACCGGGAGGTTATGCTGCATGCCGTTCAAGACAATCAGGCGTTGGCCAAATGGGAAGAGGAGATAATCGGAGCGGATCATGGGCAAGTCGGCGCCTGGATCGTGGACCGCTGGAATTTGCCCAAGGAAATCGTGGAGCCGATCGCCTGCCACCATTGCCCTAAAAAAGCCAAAACCGACAAAGAGTTAACGGCCATTTTACATGTGGGGGATTTGCTGGCCCGGAAGATAAGAAAACCGGAGGCGATGGCGGCCGATTGGAACCGGGCGGAACCCTGGCTGGAATATTTAAACCTTTCAGAACCGCAGATCCGGGAAATTGAGGCATTGGTGGCAAAGGAATTGAGTCAAATTGAGACGTTCATGGCGGTGGATTAAGATGATTCCTCCCCAAAGGCGAAAAATTAAAACCAAAGCCAAACCGAAACGCTTGGCAATAAAAAAGCCGCGCCGCATCCGGGCAGCGCGTCCGGCATTTTGGGCTGCGGATAAAAGTTTGGCGCAAGGGGAAGAACTCCGCAATTATATTCAAATTCAAGACAAAATCGTCCGTGGTTTGCGCGCGTTTATTGATGAAATGACGGTGGTTTTCCGCTTTATCGAAAGCGTGAGCGAATGCCACGCCATGGAAAGGATTTTAGAGCTGTTGTTGGATGTAATGCGGGAGTTGTTCAAATACGAAGCGGCGGCCATATTTTTAGAGGAGCGGCCCGATCCCAAGGATTTTTCCGGGCAAACGCTGAAGCGTTCCTACAGCGCGGAATTGGTGGAAGAATTCCGGCAACGCCTGCGCGTGAACGAAACCATTTACGGCTGGGTGTTTAAGCAAGGGCACGCGATTGTCATGCCCGTGGCCTACAAACCCCGCGCCTCCAAAACCGAGGAACGCTGGTCGTTCATGATTATGCCCCTGGCAACTTCCGCGGAAAGGATCGGCAGGCTGGAACTGGTGTTCAATCGTCCGGAGGGGGAGTTCACCCAGCAAACGTTCAGCATTCTGGATGTGCTGCTGAAGCATGCGGCCCTGAATTTGGTCAACGAACGCATCTATGAGAAGGAACGCAAAACCGTCCAAACCTATATGCAATTGGATGCGTTGAAACGGGATATTGTCAACATCACCACGCATGAAATCAAGACGCCGCTGACCATCATCAATGCCAATGCCATTATGTTGCGCCGGAATGCGCGGATTGAGCGCGAGGAAATGGAAAAAATGCTGGACAGCGTAGCCCGCCAGGCGCAACGCATTGACACCATTCTTAATCAACTGGTTGAGACAGCGCAGCTTGAAGACGGGCGCTTGGTTATAAATCCCGAACCGATTTCCCTGGAGGAAATAACCAAAGAAATTATTCATGATGCCATATATGACCCGGAAAAAATCAGCTTTCATTTGCATTTTCACGAACAAGGCTGGCCGGCGTATGCGGATCGCGACAGTGTGTACAAGGTTATACGCAATTTGATTGAAAATGCGATTAAGTATTCTCCCCAGGGCGGGCGCATTGTCATCACCGGCCAGAATCAGGAAGCGAGCGTGCTGTGGCAGATTCAAGACTCGGGCATAGGAATTCCCGAAACCGAGCAGGAAAAGATATTTGAGAAATTTTACCGGGTCGGCGACAGCACCACGCGGCAAGTGCGGGGCATGGGGTTCGGCCTATATTTGGTTAAAAAGAGCGTCGAGCTCAACGGCGGCAGCATTCATGTGAAAAGCCGCGTTGGGGAAGGTTCGTTGTTTACCCTCGTTTTACCCAAGGCGACCCTGGGCAAGAAAAAAATCATCGAGACGTTTCCCAATTGATTTTTTAGGGGAATGGATTCCATAGTTCCCCTTGAAAACATATGGAATGTAATCCTCACTTCGCATTTTCCAATCCGCGGTTTTCAATCACAGCTTTCGCCTGCATTAAAATCAACCTGAAAAAACATTAAAAACTAACGCGATTCAATTTTTAATTTCAAGCAAACGGAATTACGGCTGGAAATTTTGGACTTGGCACAGTAGTTGCATAAAACAATCCCGAACTCAAGGAATCGGGGGAATAAGATGAAATCCATGAATGCAATTCCAAAGATCAAATCCGATTTACGCCAGCAAAGGGAAAAAATGCTGAATTTGCTCGATTTGGAAAGGTATTGGCCGGCGGAGATTGACCCTGATCAAATAGACTCCCTGGTGGATCTCGTCCGGCAAAAGGAAGTTATTTTAGATCAATTGGAACAATTGGTTCAAAACAGCGAAATACCCGCGCATGACCGCCAAGCGTGGCTGGAAACGCTTCCCGCCGCCGAGCGTCCGGTGATTGCAACGGAGTTGGAAATGTTGCGTGAATTAACCATCCTAACCTTGGATTGGCATCAAAAAAATGCAGGGTGCCTGAGTTTGCGGGCCGAAGAACTGGCCAAAGTACTGCAAGGGGTACACCAGGAAATGGCGGTTATGAAAGCGCTGCGCGAAACCCAGGCGCCGGTAGTAAGAATGGATATGATCGGCTAGGAGGGAAAGCATGAATACGGCACCGGTGGAAAATTGGTTTTACCAAATGCAAAAGGCCATGGATGTTTTGGATGTGCAGCACCGGATTATTTCCAGCAACATCGCCAATGTGAATACGCCCGCGTTTCACAAATTGCAGCTGGATTTTAAGGAAGAAATGTCGCGCCTGCTCACGGCGTCCGAGGACGCCAACCAAGTAACCCTGCGCGCGGTTCCCAACGGCCTGGCCGAAGGCGCGTCTGCCCCAAATGGGATAACGCCCACCGTGGATACGGATTCTCCGGCCCGGGCAGACGGTAATAATGTGAATTTGGAGCGGGAAATGGTGGATTTGGCCCAAACCAATGAAGTGTATTCAACCCTGAGCCAGGTTGCGATTAAAAATTTGCGGATTATGCGTTATGTAATTTCCGGCGGGAGGGGATAAGCATGAATTTTTTTCCTGAAATGCAGATCAGTGCCAGCGGGTTGAATGCCGAACGCACGCGGCTGGAAGTGATTGCCCGGAATATTGCCAATGTCAACACCACCAAAACCACGGATGGCGGGGTGTTTCGCCGCCAATTGGTGGAGCTGGTCAGCAATAATGAGCCGGAAGACGGCGAGTTGCCGACGGTCGCCGTGGCAGGCGTGGTGACGGACCCGTCGCCCTTGCGGCAGGTATACGATCCTTCCCACCCGGATGCCGATGCCAAGGGGTACGTGGCCAAACCAAATGTGGATGTCATGCTGGAAATGGTTGATCTGCTGGGAGCCACGCGGGCCTATCAAGCCAATATCACGGCCCTGCAAAGCACCAAGGAAATGATCCGCCGGGCGATTGATATTTAGGAGGTCAGACGATGAACATTGAATTCGCATCCGCCGTACGCGCGTTGGACATGCAAAAATTGGAAGCCCCGGTTCCCTCGGCCAAGATGGCGCCGGCCGCGGGCGTTCCTTTTGGAGAACTGCTGACCCAATCGGTGCAAGCCCTGAACACCGCGCAAGTTCAGGCCGGGGAACAAATTCAGTCGTTTCTTAGCGGCCAGGGGCCGAAT
The DNA here is from genome assembly GCA_020052235.1 of Candidatus Goldiibacteriota bacterium. GTDB lineage: Bacteria > Oederibacteriota > JAAXVQ01 > JAAXVQ01 > JAAXVQ01 > JAAXVQ01. Next base: position 37,911 of record JAGVPM010000123.1, on the reverse strand, counting down.
ATTCATACCCTGATGATGGACATTGAAAAAGCAAATTTATCCGTGGAGTTCGGGGTGCAGGTCCGGAATAAGGTCATGGATGCCTACAACGAAATCATGCACATGCAGGTCTAACGAATCATACGGCAACAGGAGGTAGGACAGCGTATGCCCAAACAGCTGGAAGAATTGCTCAATCAGATTAAAAAGTGGTGGGCCGCCCAAGCCGCCAATCAGCGGAGCGTTATTATTTTAACCGCGGCCGTGGTGGTGCTGGGGCTGTTCGGTGTTATGTATGTGGTGAGCCGTCCGGATTACACCTTGCTGTACAGCAACCTTGATCCCAAGGATGCCAATGCCATTGTGGAATACCTGCGGGAGCAAAAAGTGCCGTACCGTTTGGGCGGAGGCGGGACGCAGCTTGAGGTTCCTTCCAAGCGGGTGTACGACTTGCGCGTGCAATTGGCGGGCAAGGGCCTGCCGCGGGGGGAAAGCGTGGGATTTGAAATATTCGACAAAATGTCGTTCGGAACCACGGACGAAGTGCAGCGCATCAATTACCTGCGCGCTTTGCAAAGCGAATTGGAGCGGACCATCGATTCCATGGATGCCGTGGAAAAATCACGGGTTCATCTGGTGATCCCGCCGGAGGATTTGTGGTTTGAGGATCAGGTGTCGCCGACGGCTTCGGTGCTGATTAAAATGCACAACGGGGGAACGCTGCTGCCCCGGCAGGTGGACAGCATCCGCCATTTGATGTCCAGCGCCGTGCGCGGGCTGACCGCCGAACGCGTCACGGTGGTGGATACGCAAGGGCATGTGCTGAGCGCCGCGGGAGAATCGGAAAGCCTGGGCGGATTGAGCGACCGGCAGATAACGTATAAAAAGAAAGTCGAGGAAAATTTCAAAAGCCAGGCCGAGTCGATGCTGGCGGAAATTTTGGGTCCCGGCAAAGCGGTGGTGCGCGTAACCGCGGAAATCAATTTCAATCAAACCTTGACCGAACGCGAGAGCTATACCCCGATTGTCGGGCGGCAGGGTTTGGTGCGCAGTGAAAAGCAAAATATGTTTGAGTCCGCCCAAGACGCCGCCAACGGAACCGCGGGGGGAAGCGCGGGCACGGCGAGCAATTTGCAGGGATATCCGCCCGCGTCAGGCGGTGCCGGAGGGGACAAGGCCACCAAGAAAAATGAAAAGGTCATCAACTATGAAATGAACAGGACCGTGGAACGGATCAATACGGCATCCGGCACCATCAAGCAGTTGTCCGTGGGCATTTTTGTGGACGGGAAATTTACCCCCGAGCAGCTTACGGACATTTCGTCCGTGATTTCCCGGGGCATGGGCATTCTTCCCGACCGCGGGGACAAGCTGGAAGTCAAGGCCATGCCGTTCAACCGCAAAGGCCTGGAAGAGGACAAACAATTATTGGAGAAATCACAGCGCGAACAATTCTGGATGCAAGCCCTCACGCGCTGGCTTCCGTTGGGGGCCTTGATCATTGCGGCCTGCGTGTTTTTGATGGTGGCGTTGAAGAATTTCCGCAGTTTAAACTTGAATGATGCCCGCGGCGGAGGTGCCGCCAAGGACGGGAGCAAAGGTTCCGGGGAAATGAGCCCGGAAATGATCGTGGCGCTTTTAAAACAAAACTCGGGTGCGTCGGCGCAAGTGCTGAAGCACTGGTTGTCCTAAAGGAGGCGCCGGATTCCAATGCTGGGACTCACGCCGAAAACCAACGTGTACAAAGTAGCCGTGCTGCTCACCATGCTGGGCCGGGAAACGGCGCAGGAAATCATGAAGCAGTTTGATCCGGCGACCGTGGAGCGCATCGGCAAAGAGATGCTGAAATGCGATGAAATCAGCAAGTCCGAAGGTGAAAAAATCCTGAAAGAATTCATCCAGGAAATGAAAAAAAACGATTCCATGGCCCAGGGCGGCGTTAAATTCATGCAGGATGTGATGGGCCCGGTCATGGGAGCCGACCGCACGGAACGGATCATGGCGGAATTGAAGCGGTCCAAGGAAATCGTGTTGTTCGGCCAGTTGAAAGAAGTGGAGCCGGAAAAATTGATCGCGGTCCTGCACAGCGAGCATCCGCAGGCCATCGCCTTGGTATTGGCCAACTTGTCCAGCGAAGCCGCGGGCCAGGTCATGATGAATTTGTCCACGGCCAAACAGGGCGAAGTCATGCGGCGCTTGGCGATTCTTGATAAAACCCAGCCGGATATTGACATGGCCATGGAGATCGAGCGGCGGATTCTGGAGAGGCTGAAACAGGAAACCGACCACGGGAAATTGGCCAAGCTCGGCGGCATTCAGAATTGCGCCGACATTTTAAACCAGATGGACAAAGTGGCCGTGCACCGCATCTTGGAGGAAATGGAAGCCAAGAACGTGCAATTGGCCGAGGAAATCAAACAAAAACTGGTGCGCTTTGAAGATATCGTTAAATTGGAAGCCATGGAAGTGCAACGGGTGCTGAAGGAAGTTGAAACCCAGGATCTGGCCACGGCTTTGATCAAAGTGAGCCAAGAAGTGGAAGAAGTCGTTTTCAAAAACATGTCGCACCGGGGCGCGGAAATGCTTAAAGAGGACATTGAAGTCATGCACAACGTGAAAGCCGAAAATATCCGCGCCGCGCGGATGAAAATAGCCGAAATCATGCGGCGCTTGGATGAAGAAGGCGCGATTGTCATGAACAAAGGGAGTATTACCGATGAAGTGGTCTAGGTTCAAGGTGATAAAATCGGCCCGCGTGAGCACGGAAGATTATTTTGTGCCCGTGTATACGAGGGAAATTTGCCCGGCGGACAAAATATCGCCGGCCGAGCCGGGCGCAGGTCTTGAATCCGGGGATATCCGCCGCCGGGAACTGGTGCAACAAAAAGAGGCTGAACGCAGCGCGGTTTTTGAAGAAGGCCGCTTGGCCGGAAAACACGCGGCGGAAGTTGAATTTAAGGCGGCCTTGGAATTCCTTACCCAGGCTGCATCCCGCGTTGATCAGGATCTGGCCCGTTTCCTGGAACGTTTGGAAGGCCGGGTGGCGGTGCTCGCGCTGGCCATTGTACGGAAAATCTTGGGCCAAGTAAGCGATGACCGCGCGGATTTGATCCGCCAGAGCATCCGCAAGGTGCTGGCGAAACACCGCGAGCCGGGCGATATTTTGACCATCCGCTTGCATCCCGAGGATCATCACTTGCTGGCGCCGGCGCAGGAAGTATCTCCTAAAAATTTGAAGTTTGTCTCCGACGCGGGCATTGACCGCGGCGGGTGTGTGCTGGAAACCAAATTCGGAATTGTCAACGCGCAGGTGGAAGCGCAATTGGAAGAAATTGAGCGCGAGCTGAAACTGCGCGCCGAAGAGGTGAACGGGGATAAGGCCGAGACGGTGGTCAATGAAACAACCGAAGTGCGGGGCGAAGGCCATGTGGTCAACATGGTGGGCATGGTGATTGAATCCCGCGGTCCGAATGTCACGGCCGGAGAACATTGCGAAGTGTTGAGCGCGGACCGGGCGTCCTCCACCCCGGCGGAAGTGATTGGGTTCAGAAAAAACCGTGTTTTGCTGATGCCCTTGGCGGAATGTCATGGCGTGGGGCCGGGGCATTTGGTGGTGGCGCGGGGAACGCAATTTATCACCAAGGCCGGACCGCAGCTGCTGGGGCGGGTCATCAACGGCTTGGGGCAGCCCATTGACGGCCGGGGCGTGCTGGGCGGAGAAGAACGCGTAAGCATACACGCCCAGCCGAACAACCCCATGGAGCGCCGCGCCATCAAGGAGCCTTTGTATACGGGCGTGCGCGCGATTGACGGATTGATTACCTGCGGCAAAGGCGTGCGCATGGGCATTTTTGCCGGCAGCGGCGTGGGCAAGAGTGTTTTGCTGGGCATGATGGGGCGCAACACGCTGGCTGATATCAATGTAATCGCCCTGATCGGCGAACGGGGGCGCGAGGTTAAGGAATTTGTGGAAAATGATTTGGGCCCCGAGGGGTTGAAACGTTCGGTGGTGGTGGCCGTGACTTCGGATGAATCGCCGATTTTGCGCATTCACGGGGCCAAACTCGCCGCATCCTTGGCGGAATATTTCGCGCGCCAAGGCAAGGATGTTTTATTCATGATGGATTCCGTAACCCGGTTTGCCATGGCGTGCCGCGAAGTGGGGTTGGCCGCCGGGGAACCTCCGGCCACCAAAGGGTATCCACCGTCCACGTTTGCCGCCCTGCCCCGGTTGTTGGAGCGTTCGGGTATATTTGGCGAGCGCGGCAGCATAACGGGTTTTTACACGGTATTGGTGGAAGGCGATGATTTGGACGAGCCCGTGGCCGACCACGTACGAAGCATTTTGGATGGGCACGTGGTCCTTTCGCGGGCCCTGTCGGCGCAAAATCATTTTCCGGCCATTGATGTCCTGGGCAGTGTCAGCCGCTTGATGCGGCAGGTGTCTACCCCGGAGCAAATCAAACTGAGCGGCCAGCTGCGGGAATATCTGGCCACCATGGCCGAAGCGCAGGACTTGGTCAACATTGGGGCCTATGCCAAGGGCAGCAACCCGAAGATTGACCGGGCGATCGGCTGCATTGATGCCATCCGCGGATTTTTACGGCAGCGGTTGGATGAAAAAATCAATCCCGCGGAGATGTGGGCGCAAATGGAAAAAATTTTACAAAACGCCCCCGCGGCCGGGTGAGCGATTTTTCAGGAGGCATAGTTTATGCGGCGTTTTAGATTTGGGTTACAGACCGTGCTTAAGATGCGCCAGACCACGGAAGACCGGATAAAGCAGGAGTATGCGGATCAAAGCCTCCGGCTGACCGAGGAATACCGCAAATTGGAGGATCTGATCGTGCAAATGACCCAATCGGAAGCCGGAGCGCGGAAGGCGCAAAACGGCTGCGTGGATGTGAGCTTGGAGCAGGCGTATGGCCAATATTTGCTCACATTGGAACAGCGTATTCAAAAAACCAAGGAACGGATCACAGTCATGGAAACGGAACTCAAACGCCAACAGGATGCATTAATCCAGGCGCGCAAGACCGTTAAGGTATTGGAAAAACTCCGGGAACGGCGCTGGGCCGAATACCATAAAGCCAGCGAGCGTCAGGAAGTAAAAAGCATGGATGATCTAACCATGATGAGGCGTTCTTTGACCCCGGAAGTATAGAAAGGAGTATTTATGTCCAGTGCAGCTGTTTTTCCCGAACCGGTTTCAATGAATATGGCCGCAGCCCAGGCTCCGGCCGCGCCGGCAGAAGGTGTTTTGGCCGGCGCGGGGTTAAAAACCCGCGAACCGGGGTTTGCTAAAATGTTGGATCAGGGACTGAAGGATAAAATTACGGGTGAAAATTCCGGAGCGGATTCGGCCACAGTTGAAAACCAGATTGAACCAAGCCTGCCGTTTCCGCAATGGATGTTGGACAATCCCGAGATGGCCGATGCCTTGAAAGCCCTATTAAGCGCTGGGGCCCTCGGGACTGAAAATACCAAGGTGGTTTCCACGGGGACTCAAACCGAATTGACCGGCGGAGCGGTTTTAGCCGGAGTTCAAACCGGATTGGCCGGCATAGTAGTTTCCACCGAAGCTCAGATTGGGTTGCCCACTGGAGCGCCGGTTGCGCCGTGGATTCCCGGATTTGTGTTGCCTGGCGGCAATGACGGGGGCGGCGGCCAGGCTCAAAAAAAGGTGGAAATTGTGCCAACCACCGAGGTAATTGCTGAAGGAGAAAAAACCGATCAGGCAGCGCCGGTGGGAAAATATAAAATTGATTTCAGCGTATTTGATGCGGGTTTTCCAGAGGGTTGGCAGGATTTGTTGAAGGATATGCCCGCACAGCAGGCGCCAACCAATGCGGCCAATGCCGGAGAACCGGTTCTTCCAACCCGGCCGGGGGCCGGAGCTTTGCCAATTGGCGCAGCCCACGCCGCAACCGTTGCGCCTGCTGCCACGGCAGTGGATGAAAATTGGCTTCCGTTGAATTTAACCCCCGGAACCATGGTCCGGCCCACGGAAACCGCGGGTTCGAATTTAGGCGGGCAGCCGAGCGGCACCAGGCATGATCCTGCCGAACCGCAAGCCGCGCCCCGGCAGGAGAAAACCAGCGAGCCCATGAATCCGCACACGGAGCTCCGGACCGAACCGGGGACCGAGCGCTGGGTTTTCACTTCAACCAACACCATCCGTACAACGGCGAACGCCCCGATGAACAATCCGGCGCAAGTGCTGTCGCGCTTGACGGACCTGCAGCAAAAAATGGTTGTGGATTCATTCGTGCAATCGGCAATGCCTGCGTTCCATGGGAGGCAGGATTCATTGACCGTGGAATTGAATCCTCCGGAGCTGGGCCGAGTCCAGGTGCGCGTTGAAAATCAGGGTTCGCAGGTCAATGCGGTGGTAACCGTGCAGGACCGGGGCGTGGGCGAGATGTTCCAGAACCAGGCGGACAACTTGCGTAAAAATCTTGAAGAAGCCGGTATCCGCGTGGGGAATTTGTCCGTGGAAATCAGGCAGCAATTGAAACAAGAGGCGCAGGAAAAGCGCACAGCCGGGCAGGAAAAACCTGCGTTTGACGGAGGGATCACGAAAATTGAAGCGATCCGTAGAAAAGCTTTTGCATGGGGAAAGCGCGGACTTTCCCAGGTAGATATGATGGTATGACAGGCAAGGCAAAAAGCGTCTTAAGGCGGGGAAAAGAGCGACGATAATAAAGGAGGCGGACAGTATGCCGGTGGATGCAGTGAACAGTTTGGGGAAAATGGATTTTTTGAACTTGCTGGCAACGCAATTGAGAAATCAGAACCCGATGAGCCCGACGGACAACACGGCCTTTGTGGCGCAGTTGGCGCAGTTTTCCGCGCTGGAGGCATCGCAAAACACCAACACGTCCATTGAGAAATCGCGCGCGGCAGCGTTGATCGGAAAGACCGTGTCGGGGGTTTTAAGTTCGAGCCAAACGGTTTTTGCGGGCATCGTTGAATCCGTGGATGTTTCGGGATCGGAACCTGCGGTGTATGTGAATAGTCAGAAAGTAAAGCTGTCGGAAATATTATTCATCAAGTAAAGACGAGGGAGGCTTAATTATGCTGCGTTCACTATTTACGGGGATTTCGGGTTTAACCAATCATCAAACCAAGCTGGACGTGATCGGCAACAATATCGCTAATGTCAATACTACCGGGTATAAAACCGGCCGCGCTATTTTTCAGGACATGATGACACAAACCTTATCAGGCGCCAGCTCAAGCCAGGGAACCATGGGCGGCACGAATGCGCGGCAAGTCGGTTTGGGCGTGCAGTTGGCCACCATTGACAACTTGCACACGCAGGGCGCATTGCAATCCACCGGAGTTATGACGGATCTGGGTATTCAGGGCGATGGATTTTTCGTTTTGAACCAAAATGGGCGGCAGCTTTTCTCGCGCGACGGCAGTTTCGGGCTGGATAACGTTGGCATGCTGGTGGAACCGGCTACTGGGTTGCGGGTACAGGGCTGGACCGCGGTCAACGGCGTGGTGGACACAACGCAGCCGATCGGGGACCTGACCATTCCCGTGGCCGCGCGCATGAATGCCCGCGCATCCACCACGGCCACGCTCATGGGTAATTTAGACGAGCGGGCCGCCGTGGGCGATACGTACAATAACAACTTTCTCGTCTACGATTCCCTGGGGGAATCACACAGCGTGACCATTACCTACACCAAAACCGCCCCCAACAACTGGGACTGGCTGGCTTCGGGAACCGGAATTGTAGCCGCGGGCTTGGTGAATCAAGGGCAGCTGACTTTTAATGCCAGTGGGGCGCTGGCCGCGGCCACGGGCAGCTTGAGCATTACACTGGTCAACGGCGCGGCCACGCCTTTGAACGTGGCACCGGATTTTGCGCAACTAACGCAACTGGCCAATGCCAACACGGTGACCTTGTTCGGCCAGGATGGGTATGCCCCCGGCACCTTGACCTCGTTTAATATCAGCAACAGCGGGCAGATCAACGGCGTGTTCGACAACGGCATCGTTCAGGCTTTGGGGCAGGTGGCTCTGGCGCGTTTCACCAATCCCGGAGGCCTGATGAAAGAAGGATCAAACCAGTGGGTGGAATCGGCCAACAGCGGCGTGTCTCAAATCGGCACGGCCAGCACCGGCGCGCGCGGGAGCATTGCAGCCGGGGCCTTGGAAATGTCCAACGTGAATCTGGCGCAGGAATTTTCCGATATGATTATTACCCAGCGCGGCTTCCAGGCCAATTCGCGCGTTATCACCACATCGGACGAGATGTTGCAGGAGCTTATGAATTTGAAACGGTAAATTAACCGGGTGTGGAGAGGGGCGGTTATATGGTTGAATTAACCAAGCTTAACGGCGGCAAGTTGTATTTGAACGAAAACTGGATCGAGTCAGTGGAAGCTGTTCCCGATACTACCATCACGTTCAATTCCGGGAACAAGGTCGTAGTGCTGGAGAAAATGGAACTGGTTTTGGAAAAAATCATCCGCTGGCAGGCGAGCCTGCGGGGTGAGAAGGCAAAATTACGGCCGGGCGTACAACGGCGAAGGTAACCGGCGCTTGGCGTAAGGAGCACTTGGGTTATGGATCTGGCAACGATTGGCGGATTGATCTTGGCATGGACGGCCTTGGGGGCGATTGTTGTCCTGGAGGGCGGGGGTAATTTTGTCGCCTTGGTGAACCCGGGCGCGTTTATTTTGGTCATTGGCGGGACCCTGGGAGCCACCTTTATCGGCTCTTCCCTGGAAGATATCCTGGCGCTGCCCAGTGTCTTGAAAAAAGCTTTTTTCAGCAAGCCGGCCAAAGTGGGCGAAACCATCACCATGCTGGTCAATCTCTCGCGCACGGTCCGTAAGGAAGGTTTGTTGTCCCTGGAAAGCGTCATTGAAACCATCGAAGATGACTTTTTTAAAAAGGCCATTCAAATCGTCGTGGACGGCATGGACGCGGACCAAGTGCGCGCCATCCTGGAGACCGATTTGGAACTGCTGGAGGAACGCCATAAGCGCGGGCATAAAATATTCGCCACCCTTGGGGGGTTTTCTCCCACGCTGGGAATTATCGGCACGGTCATGGGACTGGTATTCATGCTGGCCAACATTTCCTCTCCGGACACCATGGGGCCGGCCATTTCCGCGGCGTTTATTGCCACGCTGTACGGGGTGAGCACAGCCAATTTGCTGTATATCCCCATTGCCAATAAATTGCAGCGCAGTGGAGAAGAGGAAAATTTATTGCGGCGGATAATTTTAGAAGGAATCTTGTCCATTCAAGCAGGGGATAATCCGCGGATTTTGGAAGAAAAGTTGCTGGCCTTTTTACCGCCCAAACTCCGGCTCCGGGTGGCGGATCAATTAAAAGGAGCCGGGCAAAAATGAGCGGGCACAAGAAAAAGAAAAAAGCCGAGGAAGAAAATGCCGAGCGCTGGCTGCTGACCTATGCGGACATGATTACCTTGCTGGTGGCGTTTTTCATGATGATGTACTCCATGTCCGTCATTAATTTGGAAAAATTTAAAAAAGCCGCGATCGGAATCCGCTCGGGCTTCAACAGCCCTGCGGTTCAGGATAAAATGAGCGGCGATTCGATTGTCGAGAAGGGGAGCAAGCCCACTATCGCTCCCGAACCGCCCATGGTTATTCAGCTGCCGGAGAAAAAAGATGAGGCAAAGGTAGAACGCGCCAGAACAGCGGCCGTTGCCGCTGCCGTACGCACCAAACAGCAGGAACAGCGGAACCAGCGGATTAACGCATTGTCGAAAAAATTCTCGGAAAAAATCAATGAAGTCTCTCCCGGGCGCGTGGCCAAGGTCATACCCACCAGCAAAGGCGTGGCCATAGAGATGATCGGTGATCTGATTTTTTTCCCCAAAGGCACGGCCCAACTTTCAGATGAAGCCAAAAAAGTCCTGCGCGCCGCGATTTCCGTTTTAACCAGCGTGCCCAATGAAATATCCGTGGAGGGGCACACCAGTGCCGGAAAAGTTGCGGGAGCCAATTTTATCGACAATTGGGAGCTTTCCACGGCCCGCGCCACGACCGTGGTGAAATTTTTATTAAGCACGGGGGTACTGGACCCCAAGCGGATTTCCGTCACCGGATACGGAGAATACCGCCCTCTGAACCAAGACGACACCAGCGGCGCTCCCTTGGAGCATAATGACCGGGTAAGGGTTTTCATCTTCCAAGAATAATCACTGCTGTCCAAATACCTACTCACCGCAGAGACGCAGAGTCCGCAAAGAACCCCCGAAAAAAACATTTTTGTTTTCTTTAAATTTCTCCGCGTCCTTTGCGCCTCTGCGGTGAAAATAATGATATTGGGTAATGGATTCCACGGCACTTGGTATTTGATTCCATAGTCCGGGCAAAAAACCTATGGAACGAATTCCTCACTATGGAACGGATCCCAGCCTGTGCGCGAAAAACAAAATGCGCATAAATGGAAAAATTAAAAGTCCTTTTAAAATAAGGATAAAAATGATCGCATCTTAGTTGGTAATTAGGCAGTTAAATAAAAAGTGGCATATAAGTTGCTTTAAGTACGATGAGTTTATGGTGCTGTTTACTATTTATGGGACGAGGGGTGTCATGGATAAAAACGAGAAAAAAACAAATCCTTCTGAAACTTTGCCGGGCAACGGCGACCAACAGCTGAAATTATTACTTTTTATTGTTTTAGGAATTTCCTTGGTGGTCCCGGTGGCAACCTCCGTGTTTACAATCAAATCGATCAATCAAAATGTGAATACACTCAAACCGACGCCGACTCCGGGAGCCGAGAATAAAGAAGCCAAGGCTTCGGGGATGGTTTTTTATGATCCGATGGAATTTTTAGTGAATTTGGCGGATGCGGAAGAAACCCATTATTTGCGGACCACCATCAACTTAGGCTTGGTGGGCAGCGGCGAAGAAGCGGAAAAAACCAGCGGCGGTGGTCATGGCGGCGGTCACGGAGGCGGAAAAGCCGAACCGGCGCTGGTGGGGCGGATAAAGCCGCAGGAACCTGTCATTCGCGACACCATTATTTCGATCATTTCCAGCAGGAAATTTCACGACCTTTCCACATTAAATGGGAAAAATGAACTTAAGGAAACTTTAAGAACCCGTTTGAAGGAACAACTGGGTTTGGATGATGTCGCAGTATATTTTACTTCGTTTACGTTGCAATAAAATCCGGGGTGAAGAACGCTATGGCTGAAAACAACATGAATGGCCCAGCGGAAACCGGCGCCGAGGTATTGCCGCCGGGGTTGCGGCGTTATGATTTCCGCAGTCCGCGGAAGCTGACGCAGGCACGGCGCGTGCGCATGGGTGGATTGTACTCCAAAGTGGTTTCCCGCCTGGCGGAACGTTTCAGTGTGTATTTAAAAACCCAGGCAGAAACTACGTTTCTGGGGTTGGAACAAATCCAAGCTGAAAATCTCGTGGTGGAAGGCGACGAAGATGCGGATGTGGTGGTCAGTGAATGGCTCATCAAACCCGGGGAAGGCCGCTTTTTCATCATGTGGTCGCGGTCTTTGGCGTTTTATATTTTCGAGAAATTATTGGGCGGCACGGGCGAAGAACTTTTCATTGAACCGGAATTGACGGATTTTGAAAAAGATGTGCTGGGAAGAGTTACGCAGCTGATTGTCCAGGAAATTCAGGGGGCGTGGAGCCAGCCGGCCTTTGCCGAAGCGCAGGCCGGACAAGTTTTGGAAAGCAAAAAGGCTTTAATGGAAACCTGCAGCCATGAAATTTTATTGATCGCGGGATTTACCCTGCACTTGGAATCCGTACATGGAAAAGTCGGCATTGTTTTTCCCTACAGTGTCATTAAACCTTGGTTGGAGGAAAACGATCCCGCCAAGGACATCCCGCTGGAAGAACCCAAAAGCACAAGCCGTTGGGGTGTGTGCAAGGCCGTCGCGGAAGCGCCCGTAACCCTGCAAGTACGGCTGGCGCACACACCGGTCCGGTTGTCGGATGTGGTTAATTTGCAAGTTGGTGATTGCCTGGAATTGAATCATTCCATCGAAGCCCCGGTGGAAGTTTATGTGAATGACCGCTTGAAATTTTTCGCGCGCATGGGCATGCAGCAAAAACAACTTGCCATTCAAATTTCGGCCGTGACACTCGAAACTTCGAACCAGGCGCGGCCGGCAGAAATCAGGGGGTAATGGGCATGGAAACCATCACAACTACGGTGAATCCCAATAGCGCAGCCGTGGAAGATACGGCCACCGCCGCAGGGCCGGAACCGGAACGCTCCGGCAACGGAATGGAAAAAGCCGCGGACGCGCAGGCGGAAAAAGAAAGCACCGAAGCAGCCATTCAACGCGTAAAATTTGCCCCCCTTAAGGAAGAAGCCGTTGCCGCTCCCCTGGGGAATATTGATTATTTAAAAGATGTCAACCTGGAAGCCAGTGTGGAATTGGGAAACAGCAACCTGACCGTTGAGAAAATCCTGAATTTGGGCGTGGGATCCGTGGTGGAATTGGCACAGACCGTGGGTGAACCCGTGCGGCTGGTGATCAATCATAATTTGTATGCCTTGGGCGAAGTGGTGGTCATCGGCGATAAATTTGGAATTCGGATCACCAAATTGGTGCACAGCGTTTAGGATTTTTAAAAGGAGGCAATGCATGTTTAAAGCATGGCTTCAAGGAATGAAAATCAGCGGGTATGCCCTGTGCGGAGTTATCGGCTTGGGCTGGCAGGCTTGGGGTGATGAGGGCGATGGCGTTTTATGGGGCAATAGTGTAACTGCCAATCTGGATAATGCCCATGCGGCGGCACCGGAAACGCATGTGGGGCAAGTGATTTTGGCGTTGCTGATGGTATTGGGATTGATCGCATTGATTGTATGGTGCCTGCGCCAATGGCACCGGCCGCAGGTGCCGGAAGCCGGAGATGCGGGGCGGGTGTTGGTGTTTAACCAAATCAATGCAGCACAAACATTTATGCTTTGGGAAACACAGGGAAAAATATATGCCGTGATTATGAAAAATAAAAAAACTGAAATGCTGACCGAATTGGCGGGAATGACCATGGGGGTGCAAACCCCCGAAGGAAAAAAAGGGCCCGGAACACCCAAAACGTTTCAGGACATTTGGCTGGCACTTTTAAAAACGGGCAAACATTCGCGGTAAGAGACGGCGCCATAACGCGTAAGGTGTTTTTTTGTCATTTCGAACGAAGAGAGAAATCTAATAAAGGTTTTATAAATAAAAGCAATAAAGATTTCTCGGCTTTGCCTCGAAATGACAAAAAAGAAAGATGAGGAGTAGATATGCATGGTTTAGGCAAGTTCGTCATGGGCGGTTTAATCCTCGGCGGTTTGGCGTTGGCAATTCCTGCCGGGAGTTGGGCGCAACCGGGGATAAATTTCAGCGTGAGCCAGGGCAACGGCCCCATGGGAATGCAAGTTCAGATGAACACCCAATCCTCGCCCAAGCAATTGTCCAACCTGCTGGAAATCTTTTTAATCCTCACGGTCATATCGCTGGCGCCCTCGATTTTAATTTTATGCACCTCGTTTACGCGAATTTTGATTGTGCTCTCGTTTTTGCGGCAGGCCATGGGGGTTTCGCATATTCCTCCCAATCAGGTGCTTATTGCCATGGCGCTGTTTTTAACGGCATTCAACATGATGCCGGTTTGGGATCAAATCCAAGCCCGCGCCGTCCAACCCTACACCCGCGGGGCTATTTCCTGGGAAGACGCGAGCCGCCAGGGCGTGGAGCCCTTGCGCCAGTTCATGCTGCGGCAAACGCGCCCTAAGGATTTGAGCTTGTTTTTGAAATTGGCGCGGCAAAAAAATGTGCACTCGGTGGCGGATGTTCCGTTGCTGGTGGTAATCCCGGCGTTCATCATCAGTGAAATGCGCGCCGCATTCATCATTGGCTTCCTATTGTATTTGCCGTTTTTGGTTATCGACATGGTGGTGGCCAGCATTTTGTTGTCCATGGGCATGATGATGCTGCCCCCGGTCATGATTTCCTTGCCGTTTAAAATACTGCTGTTTGTGCTGGTGGATGGCTGGAATTTGCTGATTGGTTCGCTGATGCGGAGCTTTCATTAAAGGGGAATGCCATGAATGAAATGGTAGTCATGAAGCTGGTCAAGGACGCCATCTGGCTGGTGTTGCTGCTTTCAGCCCCGTCACTGCTGTTGGGCTTGGTGATCGGCCTGATCGTAAGCATATTTCAGGCGGTCACGTCCATTCAGGAAATGACGCTGGCCTTGATTCCCAAGATTCTGGTGGTGTTTGCCGCCGTGCTGTTTTTCGGGCCCTGGAGCATACGGCTGCTGACTAATTATACGTACCAAATTATTTCGAATATTCCGCACTATCTGCACTGAAGTTTCCGCGGGGGATTCGCAGTTGAAGCAGCAAGGAGCAGGCATGGACGTTGCAGTCTCAATGGCGCAAATTTATGTTTTGGGCGTGGCGCGGGTGGCGGGGTTCATCATTCTGGTGCCCATTCTCGGCACCAGTGCCGTGCCCACACTGATCAAAGCGGCCCTGGCATTATGCCTGGGTGCGTTTTTGTTTCATTGGAATGCAGCCTGGGTGGGAACGCATGCCCTGGGGTGGTTTGCGTTCACCTTGTTGTTGTTTAAGGAAACATTGGTGGGTTTGCTGATGGGGTTAACGCTCTTTTTGCTTCTGGCAACATTGCAGGCCGTAGGCGAGCTGGTGGGTTTTCAAATGATGTTTTCCGCCGCCACCACCTTTTCAATGCTGAATTTGGAGCAAAATACCGTCACGGGAAATCTGTTTAACATTTTGGCCATGCTGATTTTTGTGGCCATTGACGGGCATCATGCCTTGATCAGCGCCCTGGATTTGAGTTTTCAGGTGCTTCCGGTCCTGATGACCCCAACCTCGTTTGGTCCGCCCCATGCCTGGTTCAAACTATTGGGCAGGATTTTTGAAGTCAGCTTTAAATTATCCCTGCCGCTCATGGCGGCGTTGTTCATTTCGAACATCATTCTGGGCATTATCGCGCGCACCATGCCGCAAATCAATGTGTTCGTGATCGGATTGCCGGTGCAAATCGTGGCCGGGTTCGCGGTCTTACTGATGATGCTGACGGGCATAATTAGCAATGAAACCGGGTTGTTTCACCAATGGGCGTATGAGTTAAAAGGGTTGGTTTTAATTTTTAAACCATAACAGGAGAGGGTCATGGCTGATCCGGGCAAGACAGAGTCCGCTACCCCCAAAAAGCGGTATGAAGCGCGGATGCGCGGCGAAGTTGCGCGCAGCGCGGACTTGTCCAGCAGCGGGAATTTAATTGTCGGCATTTCCGCTCTGGGGATGTTCGGCGTGTATTTAAGCGGGCAATTAAAATTAATTACCGTTAAAACGTTTTCGCTGTTTGCCGTGACCTCCGGCGAACCGGCTGAGATGATGCGGATTTTAACCCAAACCGGAATTGCGGCCCTGAGCGTGATTGCGCCCATATTGGCGGCCGTATTGGGCGCCAGTTTGATCGTGAATTACCTGCAGGTGGGTTTTGCCATCTCATCTCAGGCGCTGACCCCCAAAGTGGAGCGTTTGAATCCGCTGAACGGGTTCAAACGGATTTTCAGCTCCAATGGAACCGTGGAACTGATCAAGGCTTTTTTTAAAGTAATCATTTCAGGCAGCATTGCCTGGAGCGTATTTTCGGCCCGGTTGCCGGAGATGATTCAATCCTCAAACGCCCCGCTTAAAGCGGGAATCCATGTGGCAGGCAGCATGCTTTGGGAAATGGCTTGGAAAGTGGGTGCGTTTTTCTTATTGCTGGGCCTCGGGGATTTTTTTTGGCAGCGGTACTCGTATGAACAAAATTTAAAAATGACCAAGCAGGAAGTGCGGGATGAATACCGCCAGGCGGAAGGCGACCCGCAAGTCAAATCCAAACGCCGGGCGCGCCATCGCCGCTTGGTTCAGACGCGCATGGCGGCGGAAGTGGCGCGGGCGGATGTGGTGACCACCAACCCGACGCACTACGCGGTGGCCTTGCGCTATGACGGCAAACGCATGCGGGCGCCAAAAATGGTGGCCAAAGGCCAGGATTATTGGGCCAAACGCATCGTGGCCGTGGCCCGCAAACATCACGTGCCCATCATTGAAAATAAAATTGTCACGCGCGCCATGTACAAATTGGTGGAAGTGGGGCAGGAAATCCCGCCCACCCTGTACCGGGCCGTGGCGGAAATATTGGCGGCGCTGTATAAGCTGCGCGCGCGCAGAGGTGCATGAACATGGCGCAAAATCAGGTTAACCGGTTCGGAGAATTGGGCATCGTGCTTTCGATCGTGGGGCTTTTGCTCATTATGATTATCCCTCTGCCGACGGCGTTGTTGAGCGTTTTGGTCATTGCCAACATAGGGCTGGGGCTGGTGATCCTGCTGGTGTCCATGTACATTGGCCGCCCCCTTGAGTTTTCGGTTTTTCCTTCCTTGCTGCTGATTATGACGCTGTTTGATCTCTCGCTGCATATTTCCGCCACGCGCCTGATTTTGACCCGGGGCAATGCCGGTGAAGTCATCCGGGGTTTCGGCGAAGTGATGACCGGCGGCAGCCCCGGAGTCGGATTGGTCCTGTTCATCATCATTACCATTGTTCAATTCGTGGTAATTACCAAGGGGTCGGAACGAATTTCCGAAGTTACGGCCCGGTTTACCCTGGATGCCATGCCGGGAAAGCAGATGTCCATTGACGCGGATTTAAACGCGGGGCTGATCACCAATGAAGACGCCAAGGCCCGCCGCGCCGACATCAATGCCGAAGCCAGTTTTTACGGCGCCATGGACGGGGCCAGCAAATTTGTCAAAGGCAATGTGGTGGCGGGATTCATCATTATCATCATCAACATCATCGGCGGAATTGCCGTGGGATTTTTCCAGGGCCAGATGACTTGGCAGGAAATCCTGCGGACCTATACCTTGCTGACCATCGGCGAGGGCCTGGTAATTATTATTCCGTCGCTGCTGATTTCCGTGGCAGCGGCCATTATCATCACCCGCGCGGCCTCCGGGTCCAATCTGGGCGCTGATTCGATCATACAACTTCTGGAACGCCCGCGCGCTTTAAAAATTGCGTCTTTTACCATGCTGCTGTTCGCGGGCGTGGGGTTGTTCACGGAACTCCCGGTGTTTCCTTTTCTGCTGATGGGGACCCTGTTCGGCATGGCCACGCGTTTTTCCCAGCGCCAGCAAAAAGCCAAAACCGAAGCACAAGTGCAAACGCAAAAACAGGCGGAAGAGCCCGTGGATATGGTGGCGCCGTTTTTGCTGGTTCCCCCCGTGGAATTGGAGCTGGGATACGGGCTGTTGGGCATGGTGGATACCGAGCGCAAGGGCAACTTGCTGAACCGGATTAAAATGGTCCGGCAAAATTTGGCCGTGGAATTGGGGATCGTGGTTCCGCCCATACGGGTGAAAGACAATATCAAGCTGGGTTCCAACACCTACTCGATACGGGTGAAGGGCGTGGAAAGCACCCGGCATGAGCTGTATCCCGGGCATTTCCTGGTTATGAATCCATCCGGGCAGGTGGCAAACCTCCCGGGCATCAAAACCGTTGAGCCGACATTCGGGTTGCAGGCCCTATGGATCAACGAAACGTGGCGGGAGCGGGCCGAGGCCATGGGGCACACCGTGGTGGATGCCGCGACGGTGTTGATCACCAATTTAATGGAAATATTGCGCAATCACGCGCACCAAATTCTCGGGCGCCAGGAAGTTCAGGTCCTGATCGATCATTTGCGCCCCATGTACCCCGCGGTCATTGATGAATTGATTCCCGGCCTGTTGACACTGGGAGAGGTGCAGTCGGTTCTGCAAAATTTGCTGCGCGAGCGGATTCCGATTAAAGACATGGTGAGCATTTTGGAAGCTTTGGCCAATACGGCCAGAAACGTCAAGGACTTGGATGTGCTCACCGAAAATGTGCGCGCGGTTTTGGGCCCCTCCATTTGCCAGCAATTCCAGAGCGAGCGCAACGTGCTGTCGGTGGTGACCGTGGACCCGAGTTTGGAACGGCTGATCGCCGAATCCGTTCAGTCCACCCCGCAGGGGGTTGCCTACGGGCTGGAGCCGCCGCTGCTGCAAAGAATTTTCGGGCAAATCCAGCGTTTGATGGAAAAAGTGGTGCCCACAACCAGGCATCCGGTCGTAGTGTGTTCACCGCAAGTGCGGGTGCATTTGAAGCGGCTGACCGAGCGCATGCTGCCGCAATTGGTGATTTTGTCATACAACGAAATACCCCAGCAATTCCGCGTGCAATCGCTGGGCATGATTGACATACCGGCCTTGGTATAAGGCCGCGGTACTTTCAGCCGGGGAGAGGGAATCATGACGGAATGGTGGCGGGCAATAATGCAGTGGCTGGTTCGTTGGGTTGGAGGGCGGCAATGGGTGGAGTTGTCAGCGCATGCAAGTTGGACGGGGGCCCGGATGGAACCGGAGAGAACGGTTCGGGAATGGTATGAAGCAGAAGATTAAACAGGAGCCGCGAAGCCCATGGACGCAGTGAAAAGCAAAAAAATAGTCGCGATTGACGATGAACCGGAAATTTGCTGGTTGATTACGCGTATGCTGGAAGAGGAAGGGTATATTCCGCTGGTGGCCGACAATGGGCGCGAAGGCCTGGAGTTGATCCGGCGGGAACACCCTGATCTCGTTTTGCTGGATTTGCGGCTGCCGGAAATGGACGGTTTGGAGGTGCTGCGGCGGGTGCGGGAATTTGACCGGGAGTTGATGGTTATCATCCTTTCGGCATTTGAAAGTTTTGAAGTGGCGGTCCAGGCCATGAAGCTGGGTTCGTATGATTTTTTAACCAAACCCATCAATATCGAAGAAATGAAAATTACCCTGAAAAACGCCATGAAGACCAAAAGCTTGGTCAGTGAAGTGGCGGCCTTGAAAAAACAGGTGGAACAAACACGGGAAGCCGCGCAGATCATCGGGGATTGCCAACCCATGCAGGAATTGGCGCGGCAAATTGAATTGGCCAGCCGGCACAGCATTTCGGTTTTGGTTTTGGGTGAAAGCGGAACCGGCAAAGAATTGATTGCGCGCGCGGTTCATTATCAGAGCAGCCGCGCCCAGCAGCCCTTTGTCAGCATCGACTGTTCCACCATACCCGAAAATTTGGTGGAAAGCGAATTGTTCGGATATGAGCGCGGCGCGTTCACCGGCGCGAATGAACGGCACCTGGGACGATTGGAAATGGCCGACCATGGGACGCTGTTTTTGGATGAAATCGGAAATATGCCGCCGGGCATTCAAATGAAATTATTGCGCGTCATTCAAGAGCGCACCCTTTACCGGCTGGGCGGAAAAGCGCCGACCCCCATTGACATCCGGCTGATCACGGCCACCAACCAGGATCTGAAGCAGAGCATTGCCCAGGGTTCGTTCCGGGAGGATTTGTATTACCGGTTGAATGAATTTCCGGTTTACATTCCGCCGTTGCGCGAACGGGGGGACGATATTTTGACCTTGGCGAAATATTTCCTGGATAAATTCAATGCGGAATTCAAGAAGGATATCCGGGAAATTTCCCCCGAGGCCCAGGCATGCCTGGTGCGCTATGCCTGGCCCGGCAATGTGCGCGAATTGCAGGGCGTGGTCAAGCGGGGGCTTATTTTAGCCGGGGATGTCATTCAGTTGGATCATTTGCCCCCGGAGCTTACCGGGCGGCGCGACCGCAAAGCCGGCCCGTTTTTAATCCGCACCCAGGCCGACGAGATCCGCCCCATCAAGGAAGTGTCGCGGGAAGTGGTGGCCCAAGTCGAGTGTGAAATGATCCTGCGGGCGCTGGACCGCTCGGGAGGAAACAAAATCAAAACCGCCCGCTGGCTGGGCATTGATTATAAAACCTTGTTCAATAAATTGAAGCAGTATGGCTTGGAAGGATACGGAAAACCGGAGAGCGGGAACAACGGCACGTCCAAGCCGGCAACCTTGGAAGCGCCGTTGAATCACGCGGGGTGCAACAGCCTTCCGGCTGAGGGAGCATATTGATGAAAAGGGTCTGGGGATTTGCGGCGAATGTTGCTTTGGGATTTGGCGGAATAACGATTGTTTTGGAGGCGTTGTTGGGCCACAGCCCGGAAATTATTGTAGTTCGCGCGTGCGCGGTTATTTTGGCAACGGGACTGACGGGATTCATTTTTCGCTGGTGGCTGGAAAAATGGACCTTAAAGCATACCCCGTCGCCTTGGGAGACCCTGGTGCCTGCGGCGAAAAAAGATTTCCCGGTTCCATCCGGAAAGCCGGCAGTGAAATCTTAGAAGGTGAGCCTGAATGGACGCAGACGAATATAAAGAATTGGAGCTCTATAAGCAGCAGGGCGAAGATGCGGCCGCGGCCCATGAACGCCTCTGCGAGCGGTATCTCCCTTTTGTGAAACGGATTGTCGGCCGGATGGAAATTTATTTCGGCGACGGCGCGCTGGACCGGAGTGATTTGTATCATGCCGGGGTGATTGGCTTGATTGACGCCATTGAGAAATTTGATCTTTCCAGGAACATCGAGTTCATGGCCTATGCCCAGCAACGCGTCCGCGGCGCGGTTTACGATGAATTGCGGGCCTTAGACGGGCTGTCGCCCCGCGCCCGCCGCCAAAAAAAGGAAATCAACAAAACGCGCGAAGAATTGCAAAACCGGTTTTTGCGGCCGCCGACGGATGAAGAAACGGCCGAGGAGCTGGGTTTGAGCCTTGACCGGTTTTACAATTTGCAGGCGGAATTGGAAACCACGCGGGCTTCCAACCATTGTTCCGAGGATTCGGAAAACGAGCTGATAACCTATTCGGACCGCCCGGCAACGCAAAGCCTGCAGCCCTGGCTGCCGGAAGCCGACGGATTGAGCCCAAATGAAAAATTTAAATATTTGGCCAATAAAATCGACCAATTGCCGGACCGGGTAAAAATCATCCTGGGGCTTTATTACCGGGACAATTTGACCTTGAAAGAAATCTCGGAAATCATGCATTTAACCGAGTCGCGGATTTGCCAAATTCACGCGGCGGCCATAGAACAATTGCATACGGAGCTCAGCGGCCTTAAGAAAATGTTTGTCAACCGCTGAAACGCAGGCCTCATCTTAGAACAGAGGCGGGGGCTTGGGGGCGAAGCACCCCAACGCAGATAGGAAAGCTCCACCACCCTCAGGGGGTGAGCCAAAATGGTGGAACCAATCGAGCTGCAGAACATGCTGGGGCGCACGCCCTTGGTGGAAAAAACCGTCGCGGCGCAGCGGGATGACATCCAACAACAGGCCAATCTGGCTGCGCAGTTCACCGTTCAGCGAGAGCATAAAAATGAAAAAGTTCAGCTCAAACGGGAAGGCGTGCGGACCGAAACCAAAAGGGATGAAGCCTCGAAAAAACAGAGTCAGGAAAGCGGCGGGAGCGGCACGCAGGAATCGTCCGCCCCAACCGTGGAATTGGTCCGGGAAAGCACCGATGAACCGGAACATCGCTTGGATGTAACCATTTGACGGGGGCGGCCGGAATGTATTTATCGGCAATTGAAGTATTCATGGTCGGCCATAAAATAATTCTTGCCCTGCAGGATGCCAAATTTCCGCTGCGGTTTCATCCCTGGGTCCGAAAATGCGACCAGCATCATTTGGCGCTGGAATTGCCCGACCAATGGTGGCGGGTGGCCACGTTTCTTCCGGAGATGCGCGTTGAATTGAGCACGGTCCGGGAAGACAGCATTTACGGATTAAAGGGCAAGGTGCTGGAGGTAAGCCAGCACCCGCCCGGTTTATTGGTGGAACACCAAAATCAATTGGAACGCATTCAACGCAGAACCTTTTACCGCCTGGAACACCGCGCCCCGGTAGTCATTTCGCAAGTCATACTTCCCGAAGGAAATATTCTTGGCCCAATGCCTGCCACCTTGTTTGATATTTCAGCCGGAGGCTTGGGATTGAAAACAGTACGGTTTTTACCTCCGGAAACCATTTTGAAAATTGATAAATTGATGGATGTATTCGCGGCGCAAAGGCCGGACGACCCGCTTATTCTAAAAGTCCGCTGGTGCCGGGCCGGGCGGCCGGACGGCTATAGGATCGGAGCCCGCTTTGAATTCACGGATGCGAAAGAGTATGACCGGATGGCCCGCATGATCAATCACCTGCAAGTCATGCGGCTTTCCCGTTATCAGCACATTGCCGGGCAGCAAAAATAATTCACCCTACCGGCAGCCGGATAATCGCCGTTGCGTCGTTCGGCACCTTTTCGCGCGCAATTACCATCCCTGTTCTTTCAATCGCACCCAAACCTGTTTACTCTTATGGGACATGGCTTTAAATAAAAACCCGTTCAATGCTTCCAGTTCCCGCAAGCGCTCATACGCCGTAAGTTTTAGGCAGCGCCGGATATATTCCACATCCACCAAACCTCTCCCGGCCATCCTTTTTGTTGCTTTAATCATTTTTTAACCCCTTTATTTTCTTCAAGGCGGCTATATCTATTTTATCCCGTTCCCGCCCGGCATGTTCTTTCAGCTTAATCAAATCAAGTATTGATGCCACGGGCACTTTCACACGGCCTATCCGGACAATCTCATGCCGCTTGTATGCCGCTTTAAATGAAATCACATCCTCAAGCATGACATCGATGCCTTCCATAATGTTTTGCGGATTAAATACGGAGAACACCTTCATTTCCTTGGCGTTTTTCCATTCTTCCCGTTTCTCCTGCTTCGCAAAATCCATCAATGCCACAGGTACCCGAGGCTGGTAACCTAAACCTTTTACCATTTTTATAAATCTTGATATATTTAGGTCTTCCAGCAGCAGCATTATATCCAAATCAGCTGTCGCGCGTATATACCCGTGCAGGTTCACTGCCATCCCGCCGGCCACCAGATATTTTATTCTTCTCCGGTTCAGCTCTTTAAATATGTCGAGAAATCGCATCTATTTCTCCTTACAGTTCACCATAATCCGGATTCCACCTTCCCGGGTCCCTTGAATAGTAATACTGCACATTGATTTTGCCAAGCGTAATTTCGGTCCAATCAAAATCCTGTCACGAAGCGGAGCCAGCCGGAAAATTCAAGGAAAAATAAAACATTTCGTGCCTGGCACCAATTCCGTTATCAGCACATTGCCGGGCAGCAAAAATAATTTACTTCACCGGTAGCCGGATAATCGCCGTCGCGTCATTCGGCACGTCTTTCGCCACCCCGGCAATTTCAGCCAAACACAGTTTCGGATCAACTTGCTGTACGATAAACCCCGCCATAGCCTGGCCTCCGGCATCCACCAGCGAGCCTTGGTAACCCCGTTTAATCCCTTGGTTTGCGCCCACGTTTAAAATAACCTTATAGGCTTTGCCCCCAACGCGCTGAATCTCCAAAACGGCTGCCTTGATTTTAGGTGCATTGGCATCGTCGTGTGGCGTGGAATCTTCGTGCACGGAAATTTCCGGTTCAATGGTTTCCTTTAATTCCGGCATCCCCACGCGCTCGGCGCGCGGCACGGGGGCGGATTTGAAACGCAGCAACAGCGAAACCCGGTGCTGATTGTTGGACAGTTCTCCCAAACTATAATGAAACGCATAATCAATTTCAAAATTTTCCGGGCGATAGGACGCTCCGGCCATGACCTCCTGGCCGCTATACCCAACGCGCATGCCCAGGCTCCGCGTATACCAGCACTCAATACCGGTTTGGAAATCCAAACGGGAATGTTCGGAAATATTTACGTCCATGGTTTGAATCAGATGGTTAAAATAAATTTCTTCCGAGGAACGGAAAAATTTTAAAGCCGTACCAATCTTTAGATTGATGGGCGAAGTATCCATAATACCTGAATCATTCCAACGCACGCTTTGCAGTAAATTCTGCACATTCACGCCTACCATATGATCCAAATACATCACCGGCTGCCACAAAACGCCTGCGTCCAATCCGGGACCATACGCCGAATACCCATCAATGCCCTGGTGCAGCATTTTAAAACTCAGCCCCAAGCTCAAGCCATTGGCCCACTCATACATTTTCCGGCCATAACTTAGGAGGAACGTATTTTCCGTGCTGGTGATCGAACTAAGCTGATCGCCGTTTTCATCCCGCGCTTCAATATTGCCTATGGAATAATTCATCCACATTACGGAAAAATTGCCAGCATCAGGCCAATAAAACGCATAGCTTAATAAACTCGCGCTCCTATCACGGGATAAAAAAGTATACTGCAACCCGGCTTGATAAACATACAGGTCCATTTGCGAAAGCCCCGCCGGATTCCAATACCCCGCCGTGGCATCGTCAGCCACGGCCACAAACGCCCCGCCCATGCCGCTGGCGCGGGCCCCCGCGCCTTGGTCTAAAAAAAAGTCACCGGGCCCGTAATTATTACTTTCCGCCCAGGCCTGCCAAGTCAGGCAGCATAATAAGCAGCTAAATAACACCAACTTTTTCACAGTTCATTTCCCCCTATTTTTAAAACCCATCTTTTTTGTTTGTCATTTCGAGGCAAGCCGAGAAATCTGTATTGCTCTTATTTATAAACTTTTATCAGATTTCTCACTTCGTTCGAAATGACAAATGCCTGCGCCTATTTCAACAACACCAGTTTTTTCACGACTTTTTCCTTCCCATTATCATTCCACGCTTCGCCGAGGTAAAAGTACACGCCATTGCACATGCCCGAGGCATTCCAGACTAACTCGCTCCAGCCCGCGGGATAATTCCGTGTTCCGGTTTCCCAAACAAATTTATCCGTGGTCGTAAAAATCTTTATTCTCACATCCGCGCTTTGGGGCAGGAAAAACCGAAACTTCACATTCACCCCATGCGTGGGGTTGGGATAGACGTAAAAATATTTGGGATCAATGACACGGCCTTGGAAATCAGGCGCCGGGGTGGGTGTAAGTATTGGCGCGGGGGTAGGCGTCGGGGTAGGTTGTAAAGCCCCAGCCTTGAATTGATACACATGATTATTGTCTCCCAAAGCATAAATCTCGTGTTGATTGTCATTATCCGCATCGCCGATGGCCAGGCGGTATAAAGGCGTGCTTGCAGTTCCCAGATCATATTTAGTCCATTGATTAGTTTCATATTTGACTTGATAAGCATGCCCATCATCGCAGGCAACAAACAGTTCATCCGTCCCTATATTCTCGCCGTCATTAAATACCAAGCCATAAGCTTTTCCCGGCAACACCGCTATCTCGGATTTTGCCCAACTGGTCACTTGCCATTTAAATTGATATAATTTTCCGTCTTCATTAGTAGAATAAACTTCCCTGCCGCCGTCATGGTTGGCATCTCCCGTAACTACTGTGTACATTTCTCCCAAGCCCGCGCCAACTATGGTTTTCGCCCAACTCACACCGTTGTATTTAAATTGATAGAGATTGTGATCCGGGCAAGCGGCGTAGACCTCAAAATTATTATCACCATCTCCGTCACCGACTGCCACGGAATATATTGGAGAACCCGTTGAACCCAGATCGGTTTTCGTCCAGGTATTTAATTTTTGAAACTGGTAAACATGGCCATCCGCGCTGCCGCCATAAATTTCCGGCCAGCCGTCGTTATTTCCATCGCCATTTGCTAGAGTATATATTTTATCCGTTGCCGTTCCCAAATCTCCTTTGGCCCAACTCGCTCCGCTGAATTGATATATATGATTATCATACGTTCCGCCGTAAACCTCAACCGAGCTGTCACTATTGCCATCCAGGACCGCTATATCATCGTAATATTCCCCGAAACTCCCCGTTGGCAATGATGTGATCGGCCAACTGTCGTTCAATTTCCGAACTTTAAAAATATTTTGATTGCGGTTTGCCGCATATATTTCTTGCAGGCCGTCATTATCACCGTCGCCAATTGCCAGTCCGCCGAGTTTTCCGCCTAGGGAAGGCGTGGTTAATTTTATCAAATCTTGAACAACCCAGTTAAATTGCTGGGGCCGCGCCGACAAGACTAAAAATGACCGCTTTAATGAGTCCTGCTGATTATTGCTTTCAACTTTAATATCATAAAAACCCGCCACGGCTGACGCCAGATCAAATGTCGCACTGATTAAAGTAGGCTTAGTCAACACACTACTGGTAGCGGCGATTTCTTCCGTTCCACCAGAACGAACCAGCTTAACAACAAACGGAGAAACAAAATTGGGCCCAACCAATTTAATATTGACCGTCCCACCAGCCAAACCGTGATTTGGTGATATTAAAGAAAGGGTTGGAATAATGCCAACAAGATGTTTGACATAAATTTGCTGTTGAAGCCCCGGCGCACCAAAATCCTCATACCAAGTAATATAAGGTGTGCTCCCATTAACGGCAATTTTCGGATAACTGGCATACCGGGTTGGATCAATATTCAATCCGGTTCCATCTTGAACCCAATGATCCACCACCAAATGTTGAACAAATACTGTATCAACACTGACATTTCGGCGAAACGCGATATATGGTGTTGTTCCTGCGAAACTAATCTGCGGGACAAGCGATAGCGGTAGTGTATCTCCTACTTGAACCCAACTGCCAGTATCCAACTTTTTGATTTGAAGACAATCACCAAATTCATGAGTGGAATACACGATATAGGGCGTGGAATTAAAAACTGTAAGACCATGACCGTTGAATGCCTGGGTGCTGACAGACCCTCCACCATCCAAATTCCAAAAACCGCCAACACAATGCTTGACATAAAGATTTGCGCCACCGCCTTCCGACCACGAAACGTAAGGTGTTGCCCCTGCCATTGCGATATAAGGGCCTGCTGACACCCATAAAGAACTATTCACATTAAGAGACCCAGTTCCGTCTTGAATCCACGAACTGCCATTGAAATGTTTTACATAAACTTGATCTATGTTCGAAGCATCCCTTTCCCGCCAAGCGACATAGGGAGTGCTCCCATAGGCGGCTATGCTCGGGCATATCGCATCTTTGCTTGCGTTTTTATTTAAACTCGTCCCCGAACTCCAAGCAGTGCCATTAAAGGATTTCACATACACTCGGTGCGTTGCGCCAATGCTTTCACACCAAGTTACATATGGAATATTCCCGGTAAAAGCAATTTGGGGGCCAGAAGCGTGTTGGCTTGTATTGACATTCAAAGGCCCGCCATCTTGCACCCATGTCGTGCCACTCAGATGCTTGACATAGACCAGGTAAGCACTTCCGTTTGTCTCGAACCACGTTACGTAAGCAACCTCGTTATTAAAAGTAATTGCAGGCGGCCCTCCCGCTCCTTTGCTCGGATCAATATTTAAACTCCCATTTGCATTCGAAGTATCAACATCCTGCACCCAATCAGCACAAGCAATCACTGAAAATCCAGTTAAATAAATTAACCCTAAAAAACACTTCAATACATAACTAGTCATGGTAAACCCCCAACCTATTTGGTTTCCTGTACAAGTCGTTCTGCCTCACGGCATAATGAAAAACGCGCTTCTTGGAAATAATCAATCCATGGATGCCCATATTTTTCTGCCACGGCTTGATAATTTGTTAAAGCCAAATGATGCAATCCATATTTTTCATACATCAGACCAAGATTCGCCATAGCGGCAAAATTCCCTGTATTTTTTTCCGCAATCTTCCGCAATAATCCTTCAGCGCTCCGAAGATCACCGTTTCTATAGAGCCCAATCCCTTTCATCACTGATTCATATTGTGGAGAATCAGGTTTGGGAATAAACAAATCCCGTTCAAACGGTTTCGGTGGAACATTGGTATTGCGAAATGCAGATAGTTGCTTTGTCTGCGCCGCCAATCGAAGCCGGACTCCCTCCCAGGGATGATCCGCTGGTTCCGTAGGATGCTGATATTGTTGAAGTACGTTTTCAAAACGATTCAACCGATATTTGCGTTCAAAGATGACATATTTTCCGTATAAACCAAAAAACGTATAATCTTTTTTAATCACTTGAAAAAAAGCATCGTCCACCAACCTGGCAGTCCATGAAGTAAAAACAATAAATACGGGCTGTGAAGAACGAAGATCCTCAACCATTTTTGCATATAAAACCCGGTCTAGCGGGTGAGGGGCAAAATAAAAAATTTGATTGAGCAAGAAACCCGACGCTGCTTTTCTCTGACTGTAAAAATAAAGCGACGGTGCAAGTCCCCATTGAAAAATAGTTTCTTCCGGCCTGGTTAGGCTTTTAAGTATCCGCCCCAATTCACGGTCATCCGATGGCGAATATCCATATTTTTGTATTGCCGTCCTCTCGGGATTAATTTTCATGTAATTGAATTGGTAGTATCCTAATATAACTATCGGTATCGCCAAAACGCCGCCCAAAACCGTCCAAGTCCATTTAGGCCGTTGCTTCAATTGTTCAAAAACATCTTTAAAAAACAAAGCGCTCATGATGCAAAACAAGGGGAGTAAAACTTGAAAATAATGCGGTGAGCCCGCCCTCAATGAACCAATAACCAGCAACACACCGGCAAAACCGTAAAGAAGCCAGAGCTTTTGTTTTGCCGGTTTCAAAATAAAAACCATAACAATCCAAAGCCACGAAAATATATTTAAAATCCAAATTTCTTTAAGCATAGGAATAAATAAAAACCAGGTTGTTTTCACAAATTCCCATTCGTTGCCAAAAATATTCCCGGCATATTGACTCAACGCTTTGAAAAGCACATTGTAGATATCATCAAATCGATTTTGCACGCCAAAATAAATAAATGTTATTCCCCATAAAATAACGCTTGGTAAAACAAGTTTAGACATTTCCTTTGCAAGCTGTCCGAACACTGTCTTTTCGCCAGGTTTATGCAGCATTACATAAAGCGCCAATGCAGCTAAAACAAAAACAACATTCATTTTATAAAAGGATGCCACAGCCAATGCAATGCCGGTAATGTATAAAAAGTTTCTTTTATTATTTAAATATTCCGCAAAACTCCAAAGTGCAATTAATATAAACGAATTAATAAAAAGTTCCGTGTTCGGAAACTCCGCCTGTAAAGCCGGCGTAGAAGAAACTAAAATCCAAAAGGCAGCACCAATTAAAGCTACAATGTATCCACCTAAACGACGAAGTAATAAAAAAACAAAAACGAGCGAAACGAACGAAAAAACAATCCCCAACAGACATACCGTTGTTTGATTATAGCCAAAAACCTTTTCCGCCAACATATACGTGATATAAATGGCAGGCGGTTTGTTATCTATTAAATCGGTATATAATAATCCGCCATTGCCTAGGGCATGCCCTATATATGTGTAAACCGCAAAATCTGTAAATAGCGGCATATTTATATAATGCAACCGGAGCAAAGTTTGAATGACCGCTAGTATGCCGAGGCCAATAAGTGAAAAAAACCAATATTTTTTTTCTGATTTAATAGCATCCACGTGAACTGTATTTCCTTTCAAATAATAATCAAGTCGTTGCTTTTTTATTTTCACCACTTAATTTTCGTTACAGGTATAGGCGTACGGCAATTACGCCCCAATGCCCGCCTCCTCGCACCTAGGCTGCCAATTTTTACCGGGGTCGGCTCCTCTCCGCCGACTGGTTTAGCGGCAGCTTATCTTGCCGCTCATTAAAGCTTTCTTTCTAATCTTTCTCGGTTACCCTTTATCTTGAGTCAACGGGCGGGCCGCTTAATGCTGCGGTCGGCGCCGTAATATATCAACACCAGAATTTCGATAAACCACATCCATAAACTGCTCAAATTTCTTGAGCGCTCCCTTCGAATACCAAGCTTTTTCCAAAACCCCGATAAAAACATATTCAATCTGATACTTATCCATTAACGCCTGGGCCTGACGTATGTCCAACGTTGAATAGAGCTGAATTACATCCTTGGCACGCTGGGTAATATCAGGCGGATTACCGCGCAAAAATGCCTCATGCCCGCTCCATCCCATCACTGTCGGCAGCCCGGTGAATACCGAAACACGCGCACTAAATGTATATTCATAACCCGTGGCTTCTAAAACCACCAGGTTTCCATGCACATTTTCCAAAAGCCAATTAATACCCTCCCATTCCCTCAACGTTTCAGGATTTTCACGTAAAAAAGCCATGCCGTCCAGTGTAGCAGGCTCCTTAATTTGTGTGAGTTTGGCAGGAATCGCCATAACCGGGTAAAGCAAACAGGCAATAGCTAAAAGGACCACGGCCCCGTAAAACACCAAACGTTGCAGTTTGCCACGTAACGGATGTTGGAAAACCCAATACCCTCCATACACTCCCGCCATTCCTAGAAACGACCAAACTTGATTATAAAATTTAAAAATAGTGTTCCGCCGCTCGGAAAGTGACATTGTGTTACTGTCGCAAATATAAAAAAATTCGCAACCTAAACTTAAAAGTAATGCCAAAAATAGCATGGACAATGCAAAAAGGGTTTCGGGTTCTGTTTCCCGCTTCAACCATACGGGCAAAAGAAAGAAAAGCCACACCAGCAAAAAGGCAGCCAACAGCGATTTGCAACAACCTGCTAAAACCACAAACACCAAACCATAGAAAAGCAACATTCGTGAGCTGACAGGATGTTTGGAAAAAACCGGCGTATGAGTTTGCCATGTACCGGACCGCCAAATCGCCAGCGTAAAACCAAGAGCTAAAAAAAGATACATACCAAAAATGCGAAGAAACTCTGAGATCGTGGTATTTTGAAATGTTATCTCCAACCCTTTAGTCGGGTTATGAAAATTCAGGTAAAACGGCAAATAGGGAATAATGGCGAACCCTGAAATCAATGTCATGGTTTGAATCAAGGGCCGCCAAGAAAATTTTTGTCCATTCCGTGTTGCGAAATATGCTTTCAAAAAAACAATCAAACAACTTAATAGCATAGCCGTGGGCAAATCCCAAGTATTGATCATCCCCAAACTGCCTATAACCAAACCCCAAAAAACTAAAAAAAATGCCTCTGGCAATTTCAATGATCCTTCCTGCCGTATGCCCTGTTTCAAATATTCCAAGGCACACCCGATTTGGATTAAAAAATATGGAACAGCCATAACATGGGGATGCAAATCTCCGACGAGTAATGAAAACATGGGGAATTCATTAATTGTATTCTTGATTATCCGTGAAGAGGCAAACCAATCGAATTTATCCAAACCATGGTGAAGAATGATTTGATGGGCCGCATCTAAATTGCCAAACAAAAAAATAACTGCCCAGCCAATCATCCCCATCACGCGATTGCGGGTTAAATTATAAATTAAACCAAATCCAGCTAAACCCGTTAGTGCAAAAACCAGGGCGGATGAAATATTAAAAGCAACCGCCATGGCCGTTCCAAGCAATTTTGCAGGAAGCGTTAAGCAAAGGTAACCCAGATAATAGTAATTGAGAACTATCCCTTTCCCTGACATCCAAGGATCGTACGGTGGAAAAGATGCACTCCGGGATATGGCGTTATAAAAAGCCATTTCCATAAATTTTTCGCCATCATGAATGCTCGCGTAATGGCTTCTCAGCCATATCGCCCCGATGAATAACAACAAACCAAAAAACTCGGTGACTAAAATCTGCCGCCATTGGTCTTTGATGTAAGCCCACAACGCTTGCCTTTGCGCCAACCCCGCCCAAAGCGCGCTACCGGCCAGCACCATCAACGCCAACCAAACCATAATGCTTGAAAAGCGGAAAAAACCCAGCAACCAAACTATTAAACCTAAAAATAATAACCCAACCGGTTTGCTCCACGCATAACCACGATCAGGAAGGTTGCCGAACAATAAAAAGATCAGCGGCCAAGCCAATACGCCCAATAGGCAAATAAACAGCCACCAATATCCAGCGGTTAAAAAATGAGACATAATGATTCCTTTATTCCCGAAATCCAATTATACGAGGCACCGAATGTGGTTGCGGCTTCTATCCCTTTGTGCTCGGCGGAGATCACGAGGCGCAAAGAGTCGCGGACCAAGCCGCGAGCAAGCAAGCTTTTCAGAAAAGCCGGCCAGGAGTCCTCGCTCATAAAACAACACTTGGCAAAACCAGTCCAGACATTTCCTTTACAAATTGCGAAAGAGATATTTTTCCGCTTGGCTTATGAACCATTAAATAAAGCACCAATGCCGCTAAAACAAAAGCCACATTCATTTTATAAAAAGATGCCACACCCAATGCAATCCCGGTAATGTATAAGTAGTTTCGTTTATTATTTAGTATTTCCTTTCACAAAATATAAGTTCTCGTCAAATCCGCCTGTCGCAATATTATTTAGACGCATTTCTACAATTTTCATCGCATTTAAAATCACGAAACTTTGATTTTCACGGGAAAGCGCCGGGGCATGCCGTGCCTGTGATCTCTCCCGGAAAACTCGGTTATTATGGCACAGACAGTTGCGAAGGTGAACGGATAATTGGTGAAAACACTACAGTGTGGCCGGCCGCCTCATTGCAGAAATAAAGCCAGTTCGTCAATTTGGAGCAAGAATTCCTGTTTCACTTTTTCCAAGTCACCCAAAGGAATGCCCAATAATGAAAAAATGGCGGGTGTGATAGGTTCGGCCGGGCATCCGAAACCGAAGTTAATTTGGCGGACAAGCTGGTCGGCCAAAAACAATCCGGCGGCGTGGGTCCGGAAGGACTCCGGAGCCTGCAAAGGATCGTGGTGGTAGCGGAGTGCCTGAGAAAAGAACGCAGGCAAGTTCCACTTGGCGAATAAATGCTGGGCCAATTCCGCATGATCCATGCCGAATTCCGCGCGTTCAATTTCGGGCAGGCTTTTTTTGCGTTCATGCATGCGCGAAACAATGGCAATAAAGGAAGCACGGAAAAATTGGTATTCGATAATTAGTCCGGCATCATGCAAAATACCCAAAGTAAAGAAATCTTCGCAATTGCCCAATTTGTAGTCGCGGGCAAGCATTTTGGCGCAAACGGCCACGCCGACCGAATGTTTCCACAGTTCTTGCCCGGAAAATCCGGGTATATTGGTGCCAAAACGGAAAAATTCGTTTACACTGGCGTGAATGGCCAGGCTTTTTATCAGGTTGAGTCCCAGCAGGGTAATGGCAATCCGGATGTTGGTGATTTTTCCGGGTACGCCGAAATAGGCGGAGTTGGCCAACGTGAGCAATTTAAGCGTTAAACTGGGTTCGTATTTGAAAATATTTTCTATGGTCGTGGCATTGGCATCGGGATCATTGACGGCGCGCATGATTTTTTCCAAAATTTGCGGCAGGGGGAAAACATTTTGAATTTTAGTTTCTAATTCTTTAACATCTATTTTTACCGGCATTGGTGCCTAATCCTCTAAACCTGAAGTTGGCTGCGAAACCGGAAGACCGCAAAAATGCCAAAGCCGCAGTAGATTAAGTATCGGCCGGGAAGGCACGATACTTAAAGAAATGCTCTGCGGCCTCAGCGTCTCTGTGGTAAATATATTTTTATCCGAAAAGGAATATTGGTTATGAAATGGCATATGGTATGGGCGGTTTTAGTAAGCGTGGTTTTATTGGTTGGCTGCGCTCAGGTTCCACTGCGAAATTCTTACCGGGTTTCAAGTTCGCCGGAAATAGCCACGCTTCCCCTGGCGAATTGCACCCCGCCGATGGATGATCCGGATTATTGGATAATCAAACTCAAACAGCCGGATCGGATTTTTTTAACGCCCCGGCAGATTAATGCCCTGAATCAAGGCAACTTGGACCGCGGGCTTTCCAACAACGTGTTTTCGGAAAAAATTTGGAGCACGCAACCTAAAAGCATCGAACATCAGGACGAAGAGAGCAACAACGGGGGCAATCAGCCGTGGACAGCGCCGGCCTCTGTTCGTCCCGGATACGTGACCCGCGCGGCCTTGCTGGCCTATTTAAAAGAAGAAACCGAGCGTATTAAAAGTGCTCCGCGCTGGGATTCCCAAGGCAATAAGGCAGGCGCCGGGTATTTCCAAAAGCTTGATAATAATTTGAATTTTTCGGCCATCCAGGAAGAAAATCGCATTCAATACGGCCTGACGCTCCGCCGCACGGATTTTCGTTATTATCCTACTTTGGATGCCTTGAAAACGCAACCTTCTCCGTGGGAGTTTGACGGGATTCAAGTGTCGGCCGTGCAGGCGTATCAGCCGTTGGCGGTTTTGCATGCCAGCCGTGACGGAAAATGGTTTTTTGCATTTTCGCCCGCATGCCGCGGCTGGGTTGCCAGCGCCGACGTTTTGTTAAGCAATTCCGGCGCGGATGAATTGAAGCCGTTTATTGATCCGCCAAAAAAACTGGTCATCCTTGGGCATTTGGTGTCCGTGGTTTCCGCACCGGGAGATACGCTCCCGGCCGAGCGTTTCTATATGGGCACCGCCTGTCCGCTGCTGGCCATTGATCCATTGTACTATAAAATTGCGTTACCGGACGTGGATGGGAACAGCCGTTTGGTTGAACGCGCGGCCTATATCTCCCGGCAAGAATGTGTCCGCGAAGGATTTTTACCCTGCACGGCCCGGAATATTTATATTCAGGCGTTCCGTTTGTTGCGGACTCCGTACTCTTGGGGAGGACAAGGGGAATACCGCGATTGCTCGCAATTGGTGATGGATGTTTATGCCACCGTTGGGCTGGCCTTGCCGCGTAATTCGGGGTATCAAGGGCAAGTTGGAAGAAAACAAATCCGGCTGGCCCGGAGACATAAACCAGCATATCGCCAGGCGCAATTAAACCGCGTGGACCGTCCGGCGTTGCTGCAATTTCCCGGACATATCATGCTGTACATTGGCCGGGAGGGGAATCATTATTATGCGCTTCACGATATTTGGTCTTTTCGAAAACCGGATACCCCAGGCCGGGATAAAAAACTGATCATAGGGCAAGTGGTGGTTTCGGATCTTTCTTTGGGCGAGTCCAGCACCAAGGGATCTTTGCTGGAACGCATCACCGTAATTAATCTTCTGCAACCATAATCTTCTTTAAAATTGATATGATATTACGGGGTAGACAATGCCTCATCCTAGAACAGAGGCGGGGGCTTGGGGGCGAAGCACCCCAACGAAGATAGGAAGGAACAGCGGACGGAACGTCCGCGTCAGGGAAATCTGTGGTTTCCCTGAAAGCTCCGCTCACTCATAATGGGTCCATAACCTAATGATCTTAACGGTTTTTATGTCCGGCACAACCTGATAGACTAAACGATGTTGCAAATTTATCCGTCGCGAAAAAGCTCCAGCCAAATCTCCTGTCAATTTTTCAAAAGGAGGAGGAGTTTGAAAAGGATTAATCTCCAAAATTTTTAAAAGATTTTCCGCTTTCGGCTTAAGCCTGGCCGCGGCTAATTTCCTGGCGTCTTTTTGGGCCTCTTTTGTAAAAACAAGTTGCCAGCTCACCAGTTAAGTTTCTTTGCCAGCTTATTCACTGGGGTTTTCAGACCTTTGCGGATTGATTCTCTCATACCAGGGATGGAAAGCAGGTATAGAGTTTCCTGAATAGACCGCCAGTCTTCTTCTGAAACAAGAACCGCATTGGAACGTTTCCCGGTAATTTGTATAGGCTCATGGGACTGTGCCGCCTTATCCAGAAGTTTGTATAAGCCAATCCTAGCAGCGCTTGCAGTAAATGTAGTCATTTTAACCTCCGCTTAAATTGTACGATAAAACGTACGTTTTGTCAAAACCTCTTTTCGCAGTACACAAGAACCATTCGCAAAGTCAGGGGTCTAACCGCACGTTGATCCATTGGTTTTATCGTTGACAATAACAGGTAAAAATCCATAATGTTAGGTTTTGGCGGAATTGATAACTCCAAAAAAATAAAAATTAGGTAATATCAAAGAAAGCATAAAAAATATTCCCCTCCCATTGAGACGGCGTCACAACGTATTTTGTGGGCCTTTGTAGGGGCGAACTTTATGTTCGCCCGGGCGATCACAAGGATCGCCCCTACATAGCACCTGTGAAATGCGTTGCGACACGTCCTATCAATCAGGGAGGGGAATGATAAGCATAGGGAGGAAGGCATGGACAAGGATATTCGGGCATTGAATGAGAAAGTTAAAAAAGAGAGCGTTTTTGTCGAAGAATTGCGCCATGAGATCGGGCGCGTGATTGTGGGGCAGCATTATCTGGTGGATGGACTGCTGATCGGGCTATTGGCCGATGGTCACGTTTTGTTGGAAGGCGTCCCCGGTTTGGCAAAAACCCTCACAGTAAAAACTTTGTCGGATTGCGTGGATGCTTCATTTCAACGCATTCAATTTACGCCGGATCTTTTACCCGCGGATTTAATCGGGACCATGATTTATCAACCCAAAGGCGAAGGGTTTGCCATAAAAAAAGGGCCCATTTTTGCCAACTTGATCCTGGCCGATGAAATCAACCGCGCCCCCGCCAAGGTGCAAAGCGCCTTGCTGGAAGCCATGCAAGAGCGCCAGGTAACCATTGGGGAACATACTTACCCCTTGGAAGCCCCGTTTTTGGTCCTGGCCACGCAAAATCCCATTGAGCAACAAGGAACTTATCCGCTCCCCGAAGCGCAGGTTGACCGCTTTTTGTTAAAGCTCAAGATCGGGTATCCCACGCGCGAAGAGGAACGGGAAATATTGCTGCGCATGACGAGCGGAGAGCAGCCCCAGGCGAATAAAATTGTATCCATCAAAGATATCCTCAAAGCCCGAAAGCTGGTGGAGCAAATATACGTGGATGAAAAAATGCAAAAGTACATTATTGACTTGGTGTTTGCCACGCGTGAACCGGAGGCGGCCGGGTTGAAAGATCTGAAAGGGCTGATTGCCTACGGGGCATCACCGCGCGCCACCCTCGGCTTAACCCGGGCAGCCAAAGCCTATGCCTTTTTAAATGGGCGCGGCTTCATTACGCCGGAAGACGTAAAAACCGTAGGAGCCGATGTCTTGCGCCACCGCATCATCATCACCTATGAAGCCGAGGCCGAGCAGCTGACATCCGAGCAGATTGTAAAGACGATTTTTGATGGGGTCGAGGTTCCGTAAGCCATGCTGCCTAAAGAAGTCATTGCCAAAATCCGGCGGTTGGAAATAAAAACCGGTCGTATTGTCAACGAGCTTTTCGGCGGACAGTATGAGAGCGTTTTTAAGGGCCGGGGCATGGAGTTTGACGAAGTCCGGGAATATCAACCGGGAGATGATATCCGTGCCATTGACTGGAATGTCACAGCGCGGATGGGTCACCCCTATATCAAGAAGTTTGTGGAAGAACGTGAATTGAACATCATGTTGGTGGTGGATGCTTCCGCGTCGCAAAAGTTTGGGACTAAGACCCAAAGCAAGTTGGACATGGCTGCGGAACTTTCGGGTGTATTGGCCTATACGGCCATAAAGAATAATGACAAGGTAGGCGCTTTGCTATTTACAGACCGGGTGGAAAAATTTATTCCACCAGCCAAGGGCAGCACTCATTTATCCCGTATTTTACGCGATGTTCTATTTGCGCATCCGGAAGGCAAAGGAACGAATTTAAATCCACCTTTGGAATTTATCAATGACGTATTAAAGCGAAAATGCATTGTTTTTTTAATTTCCGATTTCCATGCTCAGGGATATGAAAGAGCATTGGCAGTTACAAACCGAAGGCATGATGTTATTGCCTTTGAATTAAAGGATGCTGGTGAAGAAAAATTACCAGCGTTGGGATTCATTGCTTTGGAGGATTTGGAGAATAACCAGAGCAGGCTCATCTGGACAGGGAGTGCGTCAGCCCAAGCGGCTTTTAAGAAGATCGTGGATGAGAGAAGGACACAGAGGCGGGAGTTTTTTAGGCGTTTGGGAGTAGATCACATCGAGTTATATACCGATCGGTCGTATGTGGAACCATTGCTGAGTTTTTTCCGCATGCGCGCCAAGCGATTTCGATAATAAATGGAGTTTAGGGTGAAAAACATATTTAGTTCATGTTGCGGAAAGACTCTTTTAGATTTTTGTAGATTCCCCTCCCCAGGATTTGGTGGGAGGGGATGCAGGGGAGGGGGTAAAAGCTTTGTATTTAAAAGCTCGTCCCCTCACCTTCATCCTCTCCCACAAGG
>JAGVPM010000186.1 GCA_020052235.1 Candidatus Goldiibacteriota bacterium | reverse complement strand
GGATTTGGCCAATGGAATATATATGGTGCAGGTGAAAGCCAAAAACGCCGATGGTTCCGAGAATCGCGTTGTCTACAAAATGGCTTTAATAAAATAGGGACGGTTTAAAACCGTTCCCTACATAAAAAAATGGCCCCTGTTTGAAGTGGGCCGGGAGGTGACGGTCTATTTCAACCGCGAGGAAACTAAATTGCTTTTTTTATTATGTTAATTGCTCATTTGCCGAGACTTAGAGTGAAAAATGCCGAAAAGTTTGGGAATAATCAGACATGAAATTTCCAACTACCTCAAGGGGGAAATATGCAACGAAACACCATGAGCCTATTATTTTTTATTGCCGTAATGATCGGGGTTGTGACAAGTAGTTTTGCTGCGGGCAGTGCTTATCGTTTAAGCGGTTATTCAATTGTCGGCGCCAACCCGCGTATGGTATTTGTTGTAACAGATAGCCTGGGAAATGGCGCTCGCGGAATAAATATTAACCTTACTTCCACGGCCGGAACCTTGGACGTGGTCTCCGGAACCACGGGCCCGGACGGCACCCTGACCGTGAATCAAACCGGCGGAGTGCTGGGCGATACCGTCACCGCCACCTGTGTTTCGGTAAGCGTGGGCTCGCCTTATACAATTATTACCGGCACTACCCGGGAAGTGGCTGCGGCAGATACCGTGATTACCTGGTATGATGGATCCCAGCGGTTGCTCAATACGGCCGTGTTGGTTACCGCGAATAAAGTTTTAACCTCCACGTCCAGTTTTTCCTTTGCTCCTGTTGATAATACCGGCGATAACCGCAACATTACCGTTAGCCGGCAAACTGCTTCCCAGACAGCCGCAGGACCGGCTCAGGTCGAA
This sequence comes from Candidatus Goldiibacteriota bacterium, assembly GCA_020052235.1. GTDB lineage: Bacteria > Oederibacteriota > JAAXVQ01 > JAAXVQ01 > JAAXVQ01 > JAAXVQ01. The sequence goes on along the minus strand of JAGVPM010000186.1, from coordinate 9,294 downwards.
CTTTTGTTGGGAACATTTAATGCCTTGGATGGCGTCAATGTGGATGAAACCACGGTCACGGGCAATCCCAACGGCAGCGTGATATTTGCTTCCAATCCTCCGACCCGGTATTTGTCCGCGTTTGCCGTTGACGGCGTCAGCCCCACGGTGTGCGCGGTGGTTACGGATGCCAAAGGCGTGGGGATTTCGGGCGTGAGCGTGAATGTGACTTGCACCGTGGGGAATTTTTCCCCGGATTCGGGTGTCACCAATGTCAATGGCGTCGTGTATTTTTATGAACTCAACGGCACGCTGGGAAACACCATTACCGTCAGCTGCCCGGCGTTGCCGGAAACCTCGCCGGCCACTGTCATTACCAGTTCGAGCGTAGCCCAGGTTGCCGGGGATCAATTGATTACCTGGTTTGAGCGCAAAACCCGCAAGATTCAGGCTGCGTTTGTCAACCGCACCACCCATGTGTTGGACACTCCGGTTCTGGGTTCCTCGGTTAATTACATTACCGTGATTGATGTAAATTCCAATTATATTGTTCCTTCCATGAGCACCTTTACGAATCAGGATTCCCTGCGCCGCCCGGCCATCAGCCATGTGGCTTTCGGCACCAGCGAAGTGGGAGACCTGCTGAGGTTCAGGCAAAGTTTGCAAAGCCGATATCCGGCCAATGCGGATAATTATCATGCCATTCTCGAGATTCCGGCCAGCGAGTCCCAATATTTGATGGCCTTTGCCACCGGCGGCGCGAATCCCACGGTCTGGGCCGTGGTTACCGACAGCCTGGGTAATGCTGTGCGCAACGTGCAGGTGAATTTTGCGCTTGAAGGCACGGGAACGTTGGATACGCTGACCACCAACACTTCCTGGAGCGGCATTGCGCTTTCTAATTTGACCGGGGCTGCATCTGTGGGGGATACCATTACGGTTTCAGCCACAGGTTTAGGCGTGGTCAATGTCATAACCGCAAATTCCGTGGCCGTAACTGCCACGGACCGCACTTACGGCTGGTACGATCCTGAAACCCACAAAGTATTTGGCGCGGTGGTGAATACCCTGAACAATATATTGACCAGCTCGGGCACGACGCTCACCGCAGGGGTGCTGAATAAAACCCCGGGAAATAATAATCCGCAAATTTCCCCTTTCTTTGCGCAGACAACGGTTTCACCCTGTTTATCCCATATCAGTTTTGGCACCATTGAAGCCGGGGATTATATACGCTTGAATCAAACCATCACTTCGGAAAATTACGACGTGATGATCATTGCCAACGCGGATCCGGCCAAGTTTTTGTGGGCGTTTTCCATGGGCGGAGCCAATTCTGATGTCTGGGCCGTGGTCGTGGACAATAAATACAATGCCATGGAAAACGAACCAGTCACTTTTTCCGCCACGCAGGGCACCATGGATGTTGCCAGTGCCAATACCTCGTACGGCGGATTTGTCATTTCCACCCAGAGCGGCGGCGCAATCGGGAACACCATCACGGTCTCGGCTCCGGGTTTGCCCCCGGTCAATGTGATCGTGTCCACGGCCATCCCCTGTGTCAGCGGCGATTGGTCCTATGCCTGGTACGATCCGTCCAGGCTTACAATATTTGGCATGATTGTCTCCCAAGGCACCAATGTTTGCACGTCCAACGGCAGCGCGAGCATTATGGGGGTTTATGATAATACCAACAACAATCGGCCCTTTAATGTCAATGGCGGTTTGGGACAGGATTTAAACCGGTACCGGGGCACCATGCAGTTGGCGCATTGGAACATTGCGCAGGGTACGGCCACCGTGGGAGATGAAGTGGGACTGGATTTGTCCACCTCATCCTGGCCGGATGCATTTGTACATATTAACTCGGTAAAGACCAGTTATTTATTCGCTTATGCCACGGCCGATGCCAATCCCACGGTTACGGCCATGGTGGTGGATGCCGACGGGGTGGGGATCCCCGGGGTGAGTGTTTCTTTTGCCAGTTCGAGCGGCACCATCATGAGCAATGGCCCGCTTTGGACCACAAAATTCGACGGGACCGTGGACTCGACCCAGAGTAAGGGCAACACTAAAAATATTATAACGGTTTCAGCCTCGGGGTATGCCCCGGTGCAGATTTATACCTGTACTTCGGGCGGCATACAAGCTTATTCGCCTACCCGGATTTGGTATTCGCCGCAAAACCGGCGGTTGAACGCCGTGGTACTGCAATATCCCTGTTATAATGTGGCGGTCACCACGGCACCTTCCATTAGTTTTGTTTCCGTGGACAATACCCCAACCAACTACCGCACGCTTTCAGCCACGGGCATTAAACTGCTTTCATCCCAATTGCCCACGTATTCCTGGGTAGCACCCGGGACAAGCGGTGCTGGGGACCAAGTCAAAGTTGAGACAACTGTTTCCCAGGCCACGGAGGATGCAGTTTTCACGCTTCCGGCCGATGCCAATCAATATCTGGGTGTTTTTGCCACCGGTGGTTCCAATGCGTCAGTCTGGGCCGTGGTTACGGATGCCAATGGCAACGGGATTTCGGGCGTGCCCGTGCGTTTTCAAACCTCCAATGGAACCATGAGTTTGTCCACAACGGTCACCGATGCTTCCGGTGCGACGATTTCGGCATTTACGCCTACCATTCCCGCCAGCTTGGGCAATCTGATCAGTGTTTCAGCAGACGGCGTGGGGGACACTAAAACCGTAACTACGGCCACGGATGGCCCCATGGAACCCAGCAGCATTGCCGTCCCATGGTATAATGTTCCGGCCCGCATCGGAAATGCCGCGTTTGTGACTATTCCCAATAATGTATTGGCCCAATCCACCAGTAATGCGTTTTCACCCATAGATACCACGTCAAATGGGCGCACGTTTGCTCTCGGCGCCGGGGTGCAGCAAACCGGCACGGACCCGGCCAATGTACCCGTGACCAACGGCTATCAGGGGCAGGGGGATATCATTCAGGCGGCTGAAGACAATGCAACCGCCAATCCTGACGCTATACTCAGCATCAATGTTCCGAATTCGGAGATCACCTCTTCGATCTCGCTTGTGCCGGACCCGGTCATCAACGGCAACACATTAACTGTAACCATGAACGTATTCAACAACGGCACGCCCGCGGCCTTAAACGTCAGCCCCACGGCTTTGGCCGTGGCCGGCGGAGCGGTATATGTCTCCGGCCCGGCTCCGGCGATGGTCGCCAGCCTTGCCGACGGGTCTTCGCAGAATTTTACCTGGACCTACCGCGCCACGGCTCCCGGCGGCGTCACCCTGACCGGGCAGGCCATTGGCGTGGATTCGTACACCATGCTCGGGCTTACATCCACGTCGACCAATTCCAACCCCATACTCGTGCGTAATCCCTTGCCGCCGGTTATTGTATCGGCCATCGGGGTAACACCATCGGCCGTACTTACATATCAAAGCGTGACCGTGACTATGACCGTAACCAACAACAGCAGCACGGATGTGGCCAATCCCGTGACCGTGACCCCCTCGGCATTGACTGTGACAGGTCCCGCAGTTTGGGCGCTTGGGCCTACGCCTGCAACCTGGTATATCCCGCGCGGCGAAGCGCGCGATTTCACTTGGGTTTACAATACCAGCACTTTTGGAAGTGTTTCTCTCACCGGTCAGGCCTTTACCACGGATCCTTTCAATATGGCCGGGGTGACTTCCACGGCCACGGATTCCAATGTGGTTACTGTGCTTGATACGCAGGTGCCGTATATCGTACCCACGCTTTCCGCGAGCCCGGCTGTGAGGACCGTGGGGCAGACATTTAATTTAGTCATGAGCGTGGCCAACAACAGCAGTATGGAAGTTCCCAATGCACTGACCGTGACCCCGTCGGCCTTGACCATTTCCGGACCGGCCACCATTGCTTCGGGTCCCACACCGGCCACACAATTGATAGCGCGCGGAGGGTCGCAAGATTTTGCCTGGGTTTTAAACACCACGGGTCCGGGCAGCGTTACCGTGACGGCCCGGGCCTATACGGTAAATCCGTTTGATTACAGCGGCGTGACTTCCACGGCCGCGTCGTCCAATTTGGTTTTGGCCCAAACACCGCCGGACCTGGTCAGCACGTTTTTAGTGCCTCTCAGTGTGCAGCGTTTGACCACATTTACAGTGTCCCTGGATGTACGTAATCAAGGGCAGGCTTTGGCTTTGTCCGTGACCCCGGTGAATTTAACCTTGACCGGCACGGGCACGGCCACGTTGGTCAGCGGACCTACGCCTGCGCTCCAAAATATCGCCAGCGGGGAAACCAAGACCTATGCCTGGCAGTACAAAGCGGGTGCGGCCAACGGGTCATTGCAGTTTGCGGCCCAGGCGCAAGGCACGGATCAAAACACCGGGGGCTCGGTCCAATCACCGGCATGCAGCAGCAATGTGATTGATTTGGTTCAGGGTTTGCTCAACTTGGACACCTTAAGCGTGAGCGCGCCGCGCGTGTACCGCGGGCAAAAAGGCCTGCAAGTCACGCTGCAAGCGCGCAACACCAGCGTGACGTCCGTAACTCTCACTGCCGCCAACTTGACCTTCAACAACACGCAAGCCGGATTTACGGCTTCTCCGGATGCCTCTAATCCGCTTTTGCTTTTACCGCAGTCTGCTTTTACCTTGCGCTTCAATGTGGATGTTGGGAAAGATGCCCCCCTGGGCGCGGTGGTGGTGAATGCGTCGGTGGTCGGAGACGCAGGCCAGGCCGGGACTCTCTCGGCCGATGGTGCGCAGCAAACAGCATCCTGGGAAGTGTTGGAAGCTTTCAACCAACTGCTGCAAAATTATCCCAATCCGTTGAAACTTTCGCAGAATGCGTTTACCACGTTTGATTATTATGTGAAAGAAGATGTGAAGGTTTCCATGAAAATTTATAATATGGCCGGGGAACTGGTCGCGGTCTTGGTGGACGGCCAGCCCGGCGTAGGCCAGCACCGGGCCGTGTGGTACGGTAAAAATAACGACATCGGCCAGCGTGGAATGCAAGTTGGAAGCGGTGTGTATGTGGTTGTGTTCCAAAGCGGTGATTATAAAGAAATGAAAAAGGTGGTGGTGATCCGATGAAAAACATCTTCCGCTTTTTCCTTGTGCTGGGTATCGGATTGGCTGCGCTTCCGGCGTGGGGCTGGGAACGAGGGACCACCGGCGCGGACTATTTGAAAATCGGTTTGGGCGCCGATGCCGTCGGCATGGGCGAGGCCTACACGGCGCATCAGGGCGATGTAACTTCCATGTTTTATAATCCCGCAGGGCTGGCAACCATGGACTCCAATCAATTGGCCGCGACGCATTTGAATTGGATTGCCGATATGCAATACGAAGCCTTGGCGTATGCGCGGCCTAATGTGGAATTCGGCACTGTGGGAGCGAGCGTGTTTTTGCTGCACATGCCTCCCATTCCGGCGCGCGATGAATTGAATAATGATTTGGGCACGCTTAATGTTTCGGATTTGGGCGTGCAGTTTTCGTATGCCAAAGATATGAACCGCTGGCTCGGCGTGTCCGGGTTGTCCGGTGGCGCGAGCTTGAAAATTTTGCACCGCGAATTGGCCGGGCAGACCGCTTCCGGGGGCGCGTTGGATTTGGGCGCGCTATACAACTGGACGGATAATTTTTCAATCGGCGCCGCCTTGTTGAATGCAGGATATTTATCCAAGTTTGGAAGCGAGCAGGATTATTTGCCCCTCATGCTTCGGCTGGGTGCGGCGTTCACTCAGGAATTTGCAGCAGGCCAAAAACTGATTGCGGCCCTGGACCTGACCCAGACCCTGGACAGCCCAATCAAGGCCAACCTGGGATTAGATTATGCCTTGGCGCGCATTGTCCATATACGCGCCGGGTATAAATTCGGATACGACAACGACGGGTTTCAGGCCGGGCTGGGTGTGGGTTGGCAGAATTTGTCCGTGGATTATGCGGCCAAGATCATGGGGGTTTTTGGGCTTACGCATTATGTTTCCGCTTCCTTCGGGTTTGGTAAAAAAATAGTCGAACAGCAGCAGGATCGCGGCCAGTAATTGCTGAAGCAAGCAGAGCAATTGTACTCTCAGAGCAAGTATCCCGAAGCGTTGAAAGCCGCCGAAGAGGCGCTCATAATTAATCCCAAGAGCGTTCCGGCTCAACAGTTGCGGGATAAATTAAAAACCGTATTGGATATGCTGCAAATGCCGGCTGATCCGAACGCGTCCCCGGCACCGGGCTCGGCGCCGCTCTCGCTGGATGACATGGAAGAAAAAGGTGCAACGACACCCCAGGAGGTGAAACCGTGAAATCCTACGCCGCACTTGGTGCCTTAATCGCACTACTGTTGGCCGTACCCGGCCTAAGTTTGGCTGAAGATGCCCCACCGGCTGTTGCCAACACGGCGGCGAATGTTCAGGGCAAATTAACGTATGAGTTTGACCAGGCCATTCAGAGTTATTTAAAGGGTGATTCGCAAAAAGCCATTCAGCAATTGGACGAGTCGCTCCGCTTGGATTAGAACAATCAACGGGCCAAAGTGTTTCTGTTGAAAATATTGGTGGAGCGCGGCAGCCGTTTGTTTTTGGCCAAGCAATATCCCAAAGCGTATGATTATTTGTCGCGCGCATATCATATGGACCCCAACAATGAACAGGTCCGCCAGATGTTTGATATGGCCGCCAGGCAAGTGGCTCCGCAGCAGCCGGTAACCAAGGTGATGCTTATTCCCAAGGAAATGCAGACTGAGATGCTCAAAGAACAAGCCGCGCAAAGCACGCGGGCGCAGGGTTCGCCCAATGTCACGCTTGCATCCAAGACAGCGGCTGTTCCCGCCTCGGCCGGGAGCAGGGCCGCCATGTCGCAGGTGTATGCTGAGCCGGCCCCCATGGAATCCGGGGCCAATTCAGTCAATAATGGGAGCGGCGGCATGGTGCTGGCAGAGCAATATGCGAAAAATGCCGAAGCCATGATGAATTTATTAAATAGTTTCCAGCAGCGCCAGGAACGCCAAATGGATAAATTTATGGTCCCCATGGACCGGCTGCAGCACATGTACTATCAGTCGGAGCAGGACCGGAAAAATTTCATCAACCAATTGGACGGCCGGTTTAAAACCGTACTAGGCGATATGTCGTTCCAGCGCCGCATGGTCATTTATGGTTTTATCGTCGGCTTGATCCTGTTGGGGTTTATCGTTTGGGGATTCTATATGGTGATCTTGCGCATGCGTTCCAAGCGCGAAGCGTTGATCATGAAGTATCAGCAGGAGATGTTGAAAATGGTGCGGGATATGGCGGCTTTGCCGGGCAGCGGCGGCATGTCGGCATTGCCTTTTAACAATGCGGGATATCGGTTGCCCAATAATTCACCCCAGCAATTGCTTATGGGCGGAAACTATCCCAATCCCAACATGGGCAATATGCAGGGATATCCCACGCCCGGTGGCCCGGGAGATGGCATGGGTCAGATGCCGAATATGGGCGGGATGTCCAATCCGGCGGCCAATGATCCCGTGTTCCAACTGGATCAAATTATTTTAACTGGAAATCTGAAAGAGCGTGCTTTGGCAGCCGTGCGCATGCTGAATCTGAACGCGGACCGGGCTTTGGACGTGATTCAAAGAATGATGACGGCCGAAGATCCCTTTCAGCGTGAAAATATGGCATTTGCCTTAGGCGAACAATATCATCCCATCACCTTGGATTTATTAAAAAGCGCCCTGGCGGATACGGAGCGGCGGGTGGCTGTGGCCGCCTACCGGGCATTAAAGCGCCTGGAGCGGCAACCGGACGAGGGCTTCCGCCCGAAGCCAGGGATGCTGTTTTGTTCGCAATAAAAAATGCGCCTGCTGATCTGCAGGATAAAAAGCGAGGGGGGACGCAATGAGCAAACAAATTTTAGTGGTGGATGACGAACCATCCATTTCCCGTTTGATTAAAATGAGTTTGGCGGTCGAGGGTTATGAAGTACGGACCGCAAGCAGCGGGTTTGATGCCTTGGAAGAATTGGAAAAGGGAAAACCGGAGCTTCTTTTGCTGGACATTATGATGCCCGGCATGAATGGTTTTGAGGTATGCACGGAAATCCGGAGTAAACCGCAATTCAAGGGGATGAAAATCGTGTTTTTAACCGCCATGGGAAATCCCGGCGATGCCCAGCGCGGTTTTGCGGTCGGGGGCGATGATTATATTATCAAGCCCTTTGACCCCGAAGAACTTTTAAGCAAGGTGCAAACCATAATCGGCCCGGGTGCCTAATGGTTGTGCGTACAGCGTATGCCTGAACTTTCCCGCCTGCAAAATTGTGCCTGTTGCCCGCGCCAATGCCGCGTCAACCGTTTGGCCGGTGAATTGGGTTACTGCCGCACGGGTCCGGGTTATCAAATCGGGTCCATCTGCATCCATCGCGGGGAAGAACCCGCCATCACCGGCACCCGGGGCATTTGCAATGTTTTTTTTACCCATTGCAACCTGCAATGCAAGTATTGCCAAAATCATCAAATCAGCAATAATGAATCGCCCGAGATCGAATACACCCTTGGTCTGGCGGAGGCGGCCGGCCGGGTGGAAACTTATCTGCGCCGGGGAATTCGCGCAGTGGGGTTCGTTTCCCCCTCGCATGTGGTTCCGCAAATTCGCGCTTTAATCGGGGAAATCCGGCAACGCGGTCACCGGCCGGTTACAGTATACAATACCAACGCCTATGACCGGGTTGAGACCTTGAGGACGCTGGAAACGGATATGGACGTTTACCTGCCGGATTTCAAATATGGGGATGACGCTCTGGCAACGCGCTATTCCGATGCCCCGGATTATCCCCGAATCGCGTTGGCGGCTTTGCAGGAAATGGTCAGGCAAAAGGGCACGAATCTGGTGTTGGATGAAAACAATGAAATTCGTTCCGGCGTTATCGTGCGCCATTTGGTGCTGCCCGGGAATGTGGAAAACAGCCGACAAGTTTTACGCCTATTGGCCGGAGAAATCTCCCCGGAGATCACCGTTTCCCTCATGGCGCAATACAATCCCCTGCCCGGTTTGGCCGCGGATTCAAACCTGGGCCGCGGCGTAACCCAGGCGGAATATGACGCCGTGCTCGAGGAAATGGACCGGCTGGGAATGGAACAAGGCTGGATCCAGGAATTGGAAAGCCGGGAGTGTTACCAACCTGATTTTGCCCAAACGCATCCGTTTGAATCTTCCTAATCAAGGAATAACGCCATTCATACGATACTTATTTGGGAACTATTGTAGTGCGTCCAACGCTTCTTTACATTTGATTGTCATTGCGAGAAGCATTTTTGCGACGAAGCAATCTGTTTTAAGCTCTAAACGCTCCGAAAAAGCG
>JAGVPM010000008.1 GCA_020052235.1 Candidatus Goldiibacteriota bacterium | reverse complement strand
TACGGTCGCTCGCAATGACCATATTTAAAGGGTTTTCCGTCATTGCGAGGAGCGATAGTGACGAAGCAATCCCGGTTTTAACTGTTGCGACACAGTCTCGAAAATCTGGGGAGGGGAATAAAAAAAACAACCAGAAATTATTTACGGAGAGCTGAATATGTCTGAACAGAATTTTTCGGATTTTACCTCGTTTGCTGGCGTCAATGCCGCCGGGCATGCGCCCAAGCAGGGCCTTTATGATCCGGCCAATGACCGGGACGCCTGCGGCATTGGCTTGATTGTGCATTTGGACAATCAGCCCCGGCACACCCTGGTGGAGGATGCGGTTAAGATTTTAATCAACCTTGAACACCGCGGCGCCGTGGGTGGCGATAAGGCCACGGGGGACGGCGCAGGCTTGCTGTTGCAAATGCCGGATGCGTTTTTGCGCAAGGAAGCCGCGGCATTAAAAATCAAATTGCCGTCTTTGGGCGAGTATGGCGTGGGTATGTTCTTTCTGCCCCAGGACAAAGCTTTGGCCGCGCGTTGCGTTGAAGTGTTTGAACGCGTGGTGGCAGACGAAGGCTGCACGGTGCTGGGCTGGCGCAATGTGCCCGTGGATGGAGATCATCTGGGCGATTTTTCGCGCGCCACGCAGCCGGAGATCCGGCAATGTTTCATTGGCATGGGTAGAGACGCAAAATCTTGCGTCTCTACGATGAATTTTGAACGGAAATTATACGTGATCCGCCGCCTGGTGGAAAACGAAGCCGCATCCTGGAGCGAGGCGGATTACTCGCAGTTTTATATTGCCAGTTTGTCCACGCGGACCATCGTTTACAAAGGCATGCTGACCGGCACGCAATTGATGACGTTTTATCAAGACCTGCATGTCCCGGAGTTTGCCAGTGCTTTTGCCCTGGTGCATCAGCGTTACAGCACCAACACGCTGCCGACCTGGAAGTTGGCGCATCCTTTCCGCTATATGGCGCACAACGGAGAGATCAATACCCTGCGCGGCAACGTCAACCGCATGCGCGCCCGCGAGGCGGTCATGCAGTCGGAGTTGTTCGGCGAGGACATGCGCAAGCTTATGCCCATTATTGACGAGTCGGGCTCCGATTCGGCCCAGTTCGACAATGCTTTGGAACTGATGGCAGCTGCCGGGCGTTCGATCCCGCATGCCATGATGATGATGATCCCCGAAGCCTGGGGCGTGAAGTATCACATGAGCCAGGATAAGCGCGCGTTTTACGAGTTCCACAGCGCGTTCATGGAACCCTGGGACGGTCCTGCGGCTGTGGTATTTACCGACGGGCGGTACGTTGGGGGCACCTTGGACCGCAATGGTTTGCGTCCTTGCCGGTATACCGTAACCAAAGACGGAATGATCGTGATGGCCTCGGAATCAGGCGTACTTGACATCCTGCCGGAAAACATTCAGAAGCGCAGCCGTTTGCAGCCGGGAAAAATGTTCCTGGTGGATTTGCAGGAGCACCGCATTATTCCCGACTCTGAGATTAAATCGCGCATTGCGCGTCAAAAACCCTACCGCAAATGGGTGAAGGACAACCGGATTGAATTGCGCGGTTTGTTCGCACCGGCGGAAAATCCCTGCATGGATGCCAAGGAATTGCGCGAGAAACAACATGCCTTTGGTTATACGGAAGAAGAATTGAAAATGCTGATTTCGCCCATGGCCTCCAATTCGCAGGAAGCCATCGGGTCCATGGGCAACGACGCGGCCTTGGCCGTGTTTTCCAACAAGCCCCAACTGTTGTTCAATTACTTCAAACAATTGTTTGCCCAGGTCACCAATCCCCCAATTGATCCGCTGCGCGAAGAATTGGTCATGTCGCTGATGGGGTTTGTAGGGCGGCAGAAGAACGTGCTGGACGAGACACCCCAGCATTGCCGCCAATTAAAACTCCAGCATCCGGTTTTAACGCCTCAGGATTTGAGCCGCATTACTTCGTCGAAAAATCCGGATATCCGTTCGCGCGAACTGGATATGCTTTTTCCGGTGCAGGGCGGCGGCCAGGCCTTGGAGCAGGCATTGGAAAAAATGTTCCTCGCCGCCGAGCAGGCCGTGGATGAAGGCATCAGCCTGTTGGTCATTACCGACCGTAAAACCTCGCGCGAACAAGCGGCCATTCCTTCGTTGCTGGCGGTTTCCGGATTGCATCACCATTTGATCCGCAAGGGCAAGCGCACGCTGGCTTCGATCATTGTGGACACGGCTGAAGCGCGCGAGGTTATGCATTTTGGCTTACTGATCGGGTATGGGGCCAATGCCATTTGCCCCTACCTGGCCTTTGCCACGGTGCGCGATCTGGCTGAACAAAATTTGTTGGAGAAAAAAAGCACGCCCGAAGACGCCATGGATGCGTACATGACGGCCGTGAAAAAAGGCTTGCTTAAAACTTTTTCGCGTATGGGAATTTCCACAGTGCGCAGTTTCTTCGGCTCGCAGATTTTTGAAGCCGTGGGTTTGAATTCCGGTTTGATTGATAAATATTTTGCCCGCACGGCTTCGCGCATCCAGGGCATCGGCTTGGATGAATTGGCCACCGAGACCCTGGCGCGCCATTTCCGGGGCTTTCCGGAAGCAGGACAACCAGCCGAAATATTGGATGCCGGCGGTGCGTATCATGTGCGCGAAGGCGGCGAGAAGCACTTGTGGACCACGGATTCGATTTACCGGTTCCAGACCGCGGTGCGCAATGCGGATTATAAAAGCTTCAAAGAATATTCCCGGCTGATTGACGACCAGTCGGTTGAGCATGCCACGCTCCGCAGCCTGATTAAATTTAAACCCGGGAAACCGATTTCGATTGATGAAGTCGAACCGGTGGAGTCCATCACCAAGCGGTTTGTTTCCGCGGCCATGTCCTTTGGTTCCATTTCCCGTGAAGCGCACGAAGATATCGCGATTGCCTTGAATCGCGTTGGGGGGCGCAGCAACTCCGGGGAGGGCGGTGAAGACCCGGCCCGTTTCAAACCGCTGCCCAATGGCGATTCCAAGCGTTCGGCCACCAAACAGGTGGCATCCGGACGTTTCGGCGTGACCACCGAGTATTTGGTCAATGCCGATGAATTGCAAATTAAAATGGCGCAGGGCGCCAAGCCAGGGGAAGGCGGCCAGCTGCCAGGGCATAAAGTGAGCGAGGAAATCGCCGGGGTGCGCCATACCACTCCAGGCGTGACCCTAATCTCGCCGCCGCCGCACCATGATATTTATTCCATCGAAGATTTGGCACAGTTGATTTATGACTTGAAAGTGGTGAATCCGGCTGCGCGCGTTTCGGTAAAATTGGTCTCGGAAGTCGGCGTGGGCACCATTGCCGCCGGTGTGGCCAAGGCCAAGGCCGACATGGTGCTGATTTCAGGGTATGACGGTGGCACCGGAGCTTCGCCCTTGACTTCCATCAAGCATTGCGGTTTGCCCTGGGAACTGGGATTGGCCGAGACCCAGCAGGCGCTGGTGAAAAATCATTTACGGGACCGCATCCGGGTGCAGACCGATGGTCAGCTTAAGACCGGGCGTGATCTGGCCATTGCCGCACTCATAGGCGCTGAGGAATATGGCTTCGGCACCACGGCGTTGGTGGCTTTGGGCTGCGTGATGATGCGCAAGTGCCATTTGAACAATTGTCCGGTGGGAGTGGCCACGCAGGATAAAACCTTGCGCGGGCGCTATACAGGCAAACCTGAATATGTCGTTAACTTCCTGCGCTTCATTACCCAGGAATTGCGCGAAATCATGGCTCAGTTGGGCTTTAAGACCGTGAATGACATGGTGGGACGCACGGACATGCTGGAGTTCGCCCCGGCGCTGGACCATTACAAAGCCAAGGGACTCGATTTTTCCGATTTGTTGCTGCAAGTGAAATCGGATGTCCGGTATTGCCTGCGCGAGCAGGATCATGCCATGGAAAAGGCGTTTGACCAGGAATTGATCAAAGCGGCCAAACCGGCCTTGGAGCAGGGCAAGGCCGTGAAAATCAATATGCCGATCAAAAATATTCACCGCACGGCCGGAGCCATGCTTTCGGGTGCGTTGGTGAAAAAATACGGCCCCATTGGCTTGCCGGACGGGACCCTGGAATTCAATTTTACGGGTTCGGCAGGCCAGAGCTTCGGCGCGTTCTTGGCGCCGGGTGTGGTCTTCAATGTCGAAGGGGATGTCAATGATTACGTGGGCAAGGGCATGTCCGGCGGGCGCATTGTCGTGGTGCCGCCGGCCAAGGCCACCTTTGTGCCTGAAGAGAGCATCATTGCCGGCAACGTGATCCTGTATGGTGCCACGGGCGGGGAAGTTTACCTGCGCGGTTTGGCCGGAGAACGTTTCTGCGTGCGCAACAGCGGCGCCAATGCCGTGGTGGAAGGTCTGGGGGACCATGGTTGCGAATACATGACCGGCGGTTGCGTGGCAGTGATAGGCCCAACCGGGGTTAATTTCGCGGCCGGTATGAGCGGCGGTGTGGCCTATGTCTACGATGAAAACGAACTATTTGATACGCGCTGCAACCTGGACATGGTGGACCTGGAAAGCGTGACCAAAGAATTTGACAAGAAACGCCTGCGTGCCTTGTTGGAAAAACACGTTCAATACACGGGCAGCACGCGGGCCAAGAAAATTTTGGACAACTGGGAAACGGCTTTGCCGCTTTTTGTCAAGGTAATGCCCATTGATTATAAGCAAGTGCTGGAACGCATGAAGATCGGCGAGTTCGCGGACACGGAAACGGTCTCCGCGACCGAGGAAGTGTATCACGAAGGACAAAAAAAATAAAAATATTCACCGCAGAGACGCAAAGGACGCAGAGGAAACCCCCGAAGAGCTTTTCGGGTTTAACCCTAAAGTCATTCTTGCTTTTCTCTGCGTCCTTTGCGTCTCTGCGGTGAATTGAATTTTTGGAGGCTTTATGGCTAAACCCACAGGCTTTTTAGAATATTCGCGGCAGGACCCGTCCAAGCGTTCGGTTGAGGAACGCATCCGCGATTATAAAGAAATTGAAAAACCTTTGACCCGCGAAGAATTGGAAACCCAGGCGGCCCGCTGCATGGACTGCGGCATTCCGTCCTGCCACAACTATGGTTGTCCGGTGAAAAATTTGATCCCGGATTGGAATGACATGGTCTACCGGCAGCAGTGGCAAAAAGCCCTGCGCCTGCTGGAAAGCACCAACAATTTGCCCGAGGTCACCGGACGCATTTGCCCGGCGCCCTGCGAGGCCTCGTGCACGCTTTCGATCAACCAGAAACCCGTCACCATCCGGCACATTGAACTGCAAATCGTGGAACGCGGCTGGGCCGAAGGCTGGATCAAGCCCCAGGTGCCGCCTAAGAAGACCGGCAAGAAGGTGGCGGTTGTAGGCTCGGGTCCAGCGGGTTTGTCTGCTGCCCAGCAACTGGCGCGCGCAGGCCATGATGTGGTGCTGTATGAAAAAAGCGACCGCATCGGCGGCTTGCTCCGCTATGGTATTCCGGATTTTAAATTAGACAAAGCCATTCTGGACCGCCGCATGGCGCAGATGCAGGCCGAAGGCGTGACATTTGAGAATAAAGTCAATGTTGGGGTGGATGTCAAGGCCGCAGATTTACAGAAACAATTCGCTGCCGTGGTCATTGCCGCCGGGGCCGGAGAAGCGCGCGATTTGAAAATACCCGGCCGCGAAATGAAAGGCATTCATTTTGCCCTGGAACTGCTCGGTCAGCAGAACAAACTGGTGGCCGGCGATAAACTGCCCGAGGCGGAGTTAATCAATGCCAAGGGTAAACATGTCGTAGTGATCGGCGGCGGCGATACCGGCGCGGATTGTATTGGCACCTCGCGCCGCCACGGCGCGGCTTCCATCACCCAGATCGAACTGTTGTGTGCTCCACCCTCGGAACGTACGGCCAATAATCCCTGGCCCACCTGGCCGGTTATCATGCGCACGTCTTCGTCGCATGATGAGGGATGTGAACGCATGTGGAGCATCGGCACCAAGCAATTTATTGGCGAAAACGGGCGCGTGAAATCCCTCAAAGCCGTGAAACTCGATTGGTCAACAGGCAATGCCTGCAAGGAGATTGAAGGTTCGGAATTTGAACTCAAAGCGGATTTGGTATTCTTGGCTATGGGTTTCGTGCATGTGGAACATGGTCCCTTGGTTAAGGATTTGAATATGAAATTGGACCCGCGCGGGAATATCGTGGTGGACTCCGGTTTCATGACCTCCACACCGGGAGTATTTGCGGCTGGGGACGCGGAAATGGGCGCTTCCTTGGTTGTGCGCGCTATTTATCGCGGGCGCAAAGCAGCTGAAGGTGTAAATGCATATTTAAAAAGCAAGTAATTAAATCCGGTGATGCGTCTGTGCTTCATCCGCGGTTATTTTTCAAGTTGTATTTGGTTTAACGTTTTAGTTAAATTAAAACGCCCAGCCCAGGTATAAGCCGCCGCCGAAAATAAAAGAGAGTGCCCCGAGCAAATTGGCGCCGGAGTCCGTGCCGGAGACGATGGGGTATCCGGCATCCAGAAACGGTCCAATGACAAAAGCATGGGCGATGATGATTTTGTATCCGAATTCCAAATGGAATAAACTGATGTCCACATTGGCGTTTACCGCCGCCCGGTTGTGCGCGCGGTCTTCGTAAGTTCCCGTGTAGTGAAGAAAATCCGTCCTGAAACCCATGTTGAAACCAGCAGGTGCATTACCGGCCGGATAATAACGCGCTGAAAGGCCCGCGCCAAATCCGTTTAAGTCATAAATCCAGTCATAATCATCTCCGGGGGTATTGTTTTTTCCGCCCTGCCATAAAAAGTGGGATATGTTCGTATAACGCCCGGCAATGCCGAAATAATTTCCCAAAGCACGCTCGTATTCCAGGCTGACATGCCCGGACCCCACCGCGAGTCCGGCAGGTTGAAGCATCACGGCATTGCGTTCAGGGAAGTCCTTGGCCTGAGCTTGAAGGGATGTCAAAAGTGCAAACATAATCAAGCCAATACCTGCGGGCAAGAAACGGAAGTGGTTGGAACACACGGCATTCTCCTTTTAAGCAGAGATGGGCGTTATTCACCGGCGCGGACTTCATCGATAATTTCATTGATTTCCAAAATTTGGTCAAAGGTCAAATTGGCGATTTTTACGCCGCAAATGGTACGTTGGACGTGAGCATCCCAACGTTTCCATTGGATTTCGCCTTGGCTCCGGATTGAACCAAAAGGCGGAGGCAGGGTGAGGGAAATATTTAGGAGGTTGGAATCCAGGACTTCGTCATGAAAGGGGAAGGAAATCCTCATGCCATCCACGCTTAAATTTTCCAAACGGCCTAAGAGCGGATAGGCCGGGCCTGCTTTCAATTTCGTGGTCACGGTAACCCGTAAATCCACATCAATACGTTCCGCACGCCGCTGATTACTTATCATCCTCAACTCCTGGTTGCTGCCTGCTTGGTAGTCTCGGCTTATTTTCCGAAATTTTTCACTTTTTTTCAATAAAGAATGGAATTCTTTTATTTTCGGCCTCCGCACCGGACCATGACCGGGGCGCCTGGGAAAATAAATGTAAAAAAATAGCGCAAGTTGAATACCGGGCGATATAATAACGGGTAATACCTTCAGAAAACGGAGGCCGAACATGCCTTATTGTGATGTATGCAACCGTCCTATGGAATTTTCAGATGGCTATGCGCTGACCACGGAACAAATAACCTGCAATGAACAGTATTGGGCTCATATGTTGGAGCGGCATACGTTTGATGATGAGTTGTTGAATTTGACAATTCAACAACAAGCCATGCAGCGTTCAGGATGGCTTGTTTGTGAAAATTGCAGTGTTATTTTTGAATTTGACCGGGTACAAGCCCGCGGCGACGCGGGGCGGCAAATGAATCCGGCGGGGTGTGGTCCGGTTGATGTACAGCAGGCGGCCGCGGCAGCGGCACGCGCTTGGCGCCATAAATACGGCCGTTTGCCCAATTGGGTGAAAAGCTAAGTTGAGGCTTGGCTCACGGTGCCGGCATTTGCTTTTTGAACTTTAGCATGTTAAACTTAGAATATGCTTAAGCAAAGATGAGGTGAGCGAGAGTATGCTAAGACAGACGGAAGCGGAAGCCAAATACATCATCTTTGGGGATCGGAATTATTTCAAACATATCCGCGCCGACGAGCATAATAAGCTGTTTGCTTTTTTGCACGCAAGCGCTGCGGATACTACCTGGCAATTCAGCCGGGTGCTTGAGTTTATCAAACAAAAATGGCCGCGCCGTTTGGATGCGGCTATTTTGAACTAATCCGCCTTTGGCGGGTAAAGGTTATGTTTCATGCGGGGGGGAGGCTGGTCAGTTTTTGACCAGCCTTTTTTATTTGTTTTAGAAACAGAAGTAAAAAAAGATCGCGCGCAGGCGGAATTTGGGGCATAATGGCCGACAAAAATAAGAGGGCGGGTCGGTGGATGAAAAGGAAACTGTTTAATGGCTTCGCGATTCTGGCGGGTTTGGCGGCAATGTTTTTTCTTATAAATGAAACGCCGTTTTTGTATTTTGAACCTTCGGTTTATACCTTGCCTGACCCGGCAAATTATTTTTCCCCCCAGGTTGCTCCGGTATTAAAAATCAATCCGTCGCACGACACTATGATTATTTTTTTCCACGGGTTTCCCTCGTCGCCGCAGGAGTTCCGCAGCGTGGCCGAACGTTTGTCCGGCCAGTACGATGTGTCCGTTCCCTTGCTGCCGGGATTCGGCACCACGCCCGAAGCCATGAAAAAATCGTATTTTTCACAATGGCTGGCATTTGCCCGGGATGAATACATGAAGTACCGTGGCCGCTACCGCCGTGTTTATGTGTGCGGCCAATCAATGGGCGGAACGCTGGTTTTGCGCTTGGTGGAAGGCTTGAATGCGCAGGCTGCGCCGGATGGGGTGATTTTATTGTCCACGCCGGTATTTTTGAACCGGGTTTGGGGTTCGGGCGTGTTGTACGATTGGCGTTTATACATCTCGCGTATGTTGGCGTGGTTTATATCCGAGATTCATACCACCGAATCCCGGGCCGATCAGGACGGCGCGGATTGGGTGGGGTTTAAAGGTGTGAAATTTTTAAAGCAAATTCACAGTTTGAAAATGGGGATGTATCAGGCGCGCGGCGGTTTGGCTGCGGTGCGGGTGCCGGTTTTGCTGATGCACGCCAAAGGGGATAAAACAGTACCTTTTGAAAATGTTTTGTACCTGCCCCTCCGGCTTGCTGCAACTGAAATTCATATACGCATATTTGACCTGCGCGCCTGGAAACATACCCGGCATTTATTAAGCATGTACCGCACGACGCAAGGGGACGTGGTGCGTGAAATACAACGGTTTATACAGGAACGGGCAGGGGGATCGCCTGTGACTTCTCAAATGAGGAAACGCTAAGTTATGCCTGAATGGATTGAAATTGACTATGCTGTAACTTTGGACAAAAATTCGAATATAGAGCGCTTTGCACGGGATATTGCCTTGGAACAAACCGTGGAAGTTCCGGAAACGTGTGTTACGGATTCCTCGCTTTGGGAACGCGTGATTGGCCGGGTTTTGGATATTGCCCCCAAAGAAAAAGAGGGGAACACGTCGCATTACTTGGTGAAGATTGGGTATCCGCCCGAAGTGGCAGGGCATCAAGT
Source organism: Candidatus Goldiibacteriota bacterium (assembly GCA_020052235.1). Classification (GTDB taxonomy): domain Bacteria; phylum Oederibacteriota; class JAAXVQ01; order JAAXVQ01; family JAAXVQ01; genus JAAXVQ01. The sequence continues at coordinate 7,159 of JAGVPM010000008.1, read as the reverse complement.
GCCTCAATTTTTAAATGTTTTTTTTGGAAATATTTCCCTGAAGAACAATATACGCATTGTGAGTTTTCAAGTGCCGGAATCATTGGCAAAAATATTTAAAGGTCCCAATTTGGGAAGCGACGGCCTGCGGCAATGGTTGGGTGTTTATGAGCGGCCATTGGCGGCCACGGCATTAAAACCCATGGGCAGTTCGCCGCAAACTTTGGCGGCTCAGGCGCGGGCGTTTGCCTTGGGCGGCGGCGATATCATTAAAGACGATCATGGTCTGGCGGATCAAGCTTTTTGCCCTTTCGAGGAGCGCGTCGGACAATGCCAGGAAGCCGTTGATAAGGCCAATGCGGCCACCGGCCGTCGGACATTGTATTTTCCCAATGTGGTGGGGGATCATGAGCAGGTTATCCGCCAGGTGGAATTTGCCATCCGGCAGGGAGTGCGCGGGGTATTGATTTCGCCGTTTTTAATCGGTCCGGCTTTGTTGAGGTTTTTGGCATCGCGTTATCCCATTGCCTATATGGCACACCCGGCTTTTACCGGCACGCACTTTCACGATCGTCGGCATGGAATGGCACCCGCGGTTTTATTGGGCAAAATATTCCGGCTTTTGGGTGCGGATATTTCGGTTTTTCCGAACAGCGGCGGACGTTTTGGATTTACGCAGGATGAATGCGGGGAGCTGGCGCAGGCACTTCGCCAACCGTTGCCTGGTGTGAAACCGGCTTTTCCGGCGCCTGCCGGCGGCATGGGAATGGATAGGATCGAAACTATGGCGGAACAGTACGGCTGCGATGTGGTATATTTGATAGGGGGCGCTTTGCTGAATCATTCCGGGGATTTAGCGGAAAGCACGCGTTTATTCATGCAGGCGATTCGTTCCCGTTTTACCGAGCGGCTTGCCTCACCTGCCGGGACTGTCATGATAAATGGAAAAGAGGGCTTGGTTTGAATTCCTTTATCAAACCAAGGGTCGGTCGGCTGCGTTCTCAAACAGTCCGGCGTTGGATCAGCGTAGTAGGTTTGATTTTTTTGGGCATCGGGTTCGTTTGGTTGTGCTTGCCTTTTTCCGTCGGTTACTTGCGCGGGCATAACCCCGAACGGACTTCCATGATGAAATTCAGGCAAGAGCAAGCAAGCCATAAACACCGCCGGTACCGTATCCGTCAGCAATGGGTTCCGCTGAGCCGAATCTCACCGTACTTGCAAAAAGCGGTGTTGATCGCGGAAGATGATACCTTTTATGAACATCGGGGCGTGGATTTTCAGGAAATGCTGGACAGTCTAAAGGATAACTGGAAACGAAAATATTATGCGCGCGGCGGGAGTACGATTACCCAACAGGTGGCCAAGAATCTTTTTTTATCGCCCCGTAAATTTTTGCTGCGTAAGCTTAAGGAAATGGTTTTGGCTTTTCGGCTGGAACGGGCCTTGGGGAAAAAAAGGATTTTGGAGATTTATCTCAACATTGCCGAATGGGGGCCGGGCATTTTTGGGGCCGAAACCGCGGCGCGTGAATATTTTGGGAAATCCGCTGCTGAGGTAAGTTTGGAGGAAGCTGTTGCCCTGGCCGCTGTATTGCCTTCACCTCTGCGCCACTCGCCCGTGCAGGAAGGGCGTTATCTTAAGTGGCGCAAGGAAATGATCATGAGCCGTCTGGAACGCTGGGGTAACCTGCCGGAAAGCGCTTTTGCTTTGCGGGAAAATGAGCCCGATTGGGTCACGGATGAAGAAACCGGAGATGAACCTCCGGTTGTTTCGGAAGTTCCTGCAGAACACGAAGCCAAACCGGAGGATTTAGATAAAGGCACTTCCTTGACCGCTGCGGTACGGGAAACGCCAAGCCTTGAAGACGCAGCAAAAAATATTGAAGGAACGTCAGGTGGGGTTGCGGTTCAGCTTTCAAGCACCGCCTATTAAACGAAGCATCAGCCGAGCAAGGAGGCTCAGGGTATGGAAAAAATAAATTTGGTGGTCACTGACGATGCCAAGAATATCCGGGAATCATTAAAAATACTCCTGGAAGACCGCTATAACATTTTGGAAGCCGAATCCGGATACGAAACCTTGGAAAAAATCCGGCTGGGTGAAACGTATTTAGTGATTTTGGATGTATTGATGTCCGGGATGGACGGCATTGAAACCTTGGAGAAAATCAAGGCGTTTAATCCGGCGGTGGAAGTGTGCATGCTAACGGCTGTAAGCGATCGCGAAACCATGCAGCGGGTTAAAGAATTGGGCGCTTTTGATTATGTGGTTAAACCGTTTGATATAGAGCGCCTTAAAGATGCGGTCGCCAAGATGGAAAGCCGCGTAAGGGAAAGGGGTCACATCCGACCCATGGGTTTTGAAAAAATGAATTGACCTAAGACCCGTGGCCTAGCCGCGGGTGACTTCTTTCTTGATCCTTAGCCTTCAAAAAAGAGAAAATAAAGCCGAAACTATAAAGAGCTGCAATGATTTTTCATGTCCGAGGAGGAAGACCATGAAATTGAAAGGGTTACGGTGGCTTTTGGGCTTGAATGTGATTGTTTTTGTTTTTGGGTGTACTGCGGATATTCATGAGCCGGCTAAGGATAGGGAATTGAAAGAAACTGTTTTGACCGGCATGCCGGCTAAAGCTTTTGAAAATATGATGCCCAGCGTTGACGCCCGCCGGGTGGTGTTTTTGGCGGAGGATGGAAAAAAACAATATGTCAATATTGACGGCAAGGAAGGGAAACGTTACGCCGAAATCGGCGGAATTGTATTCAGCCCGGACAGCCGCCGGGTATTGTACGGTGCCCGGGCAGGGAAAAAGTGGGTGGCGGTTTTGGATGGAAAAGTAAACGGCCCCTATGAGGCCATTGCCGCGCCTACGTTTGGGCCTCAGGGAATTAAAGCTGCTTTTATCCCCCGGATGGGCGGGAAACAATGGTTGGTCATTAATGGTCAGGAAGGGCCGAAGTTCAATAAGGTGGAATATCCGGTTTTTAGCGCCGATGGAAAACGCGTGGCCTATCAAGCGCAAGCCGGTTCCAAATGGGTGGCTGTGGTGGATGGGAAACCCAGTCCGGCAGCCGAGGAAATCGGCCCGATCGTTTTTTCGCCGGACAGCACGCAGGTTGCATACCGTGTTAAAAACGGTAATCAGGAATACATTGCCCGCAATGGCAAAAAGGAAAAGATCTATGGCTTGACGGGGGATCCGGTATTCAGCCCGGACAGTAAGCGTTTGGCATATAAAGCCGTAGTGGATGTTCAGGAAGTCGTGGTAATAAACGGCCAGGAGGGCAAGGGCGCCGATGAAATCGAGGACGGCAGCCTGGTGTTTTCGCCGGACAGCCGTCGGCTGGCCTGCATTGCGAAAAGTAAAAAACAAAAATATGTTTTGCTGGACGGCAAAGAGGGTAAAGCATTTGCGGCTATTTTAAAAGGCAGCCTTATGTTCAGCCCGGACAGCCTGCATGTGGCTATGATTGCCCAAACTGAAAAAAACATCAAAGAAAAAAAAGTGACCGTCGTGACCGATGATCAGCCGGGCATGTTGTTTGATGAGGTGGAGAAAGACAAAATGGCATTTAGTCCGGCACCCTCACGCCTGGCGTATGTGGGCAAATTGGACAATGATTACACTATGGTGGTGGCTGGGAAGAAATGCGGCAGCTATTTTTTTGCGGGAAAGCCGATTTTCAGTTCGGATGGAAAACGGCTGGGATATGTGGTGGTCAAAGGCAGCCGTCCGTCGGTGGTCATTGACGGACAGATCAGGAGCCGTTATGGGGATGCATGGCCGCCCGTGTTTTCGCCCGATAACCGGCATGTGGCCTATGCCGCCAAATTGAACGGCAAAGTATATGCTGTGGTGGACGGGAAAGAAAGCCCGGCGTACGATGATATTGCCGGCGCGCAGATTATTTTCGACGGTAATGAAGGATTTCATTATATTGGTTTAAAAGCCGATAAAGAGAAAAAAATGTATCAACTGATGTCTGTTGAGGAGAAATTTAAAACCGCCAAATGAAGCAGGTCTTCCATCTTTTGTAGGGAACGGTTTGAAACCGTTCCCTACCCGGGTGCGGTTGACTGCAGGCTGCTTTATTCTTCTTCGGAATTTTGTTTATCCAGAGTTTGATAATAAGGCTTCTTAAAATCAGAGTTGTCATTGTCGTTGTCACCGGCGTTTGTTTCATCCTCAGGGCGGACGGAAGCCGGGATGGGGGTTGAACGGCGCGTGGAGGATTTTAATTTTTCAACCGGCGGCTCCAGCTCGCGTTTGGAAATGAAGGTAATGATCTCGGTTTCGCCCTTTGGGTTTTTCCCCTCATATTTCAACATGATGTGCGGCGCTTCGCTGCTGTACCAAAAGTGATAGATGGCAGGCCAAAACATTACAAACCGTTTGTCGCGGATGCCGAGTTCGAAATGCCTGGCCAACCGCGTTTTTCCTTCGAGGGTAATGGTTTCATCACCCTTGCATTTCAAAAACATTTCCAAGGGCCCAACCAGTTTGCAAATGAGCAGGCGTTGAAAGGTGCTTTGAATGCGGCTTAAATTGCCTTGAGTCATACTGAAAACCAAGTCTTTTTCCGGGAGCGGATACAAAACTCCGAAAAGATGAAAAAGCGAACCGGTATTTTCAAACGCCTGCACTTCCAACGGGTACACGGCGTCGTGGATCCCAATTAAAGTAATTAATTTTTTATTATAATCATAGGTAACATGAGCGGTTTCCCGGTTTTGCGGATCGAAATATTGCGCATACAAAGTGCGGTAATTTTGAGCGAAAATGGATACTTCACGATCGCCGAATTCGTTATAGTAGGAAATGACGATGGAGTTTCCCTGGGGTTCGACTACCAGTTTTAAAGGTTTGTGGCCTTCAACTTTAGAAATATCGAATTGATAAATAATGGTTTTCTTTTCCGTTGCCCAGGTTTGGACGGCGCAGGTTGAACTGATGGTCAACAGGGTGATGCCGAGAAAAAAACGTTTAAAATTTAAGGAGTTGAAATAGGGTGTCATGAATAAATTATAGCATACCCTGCCTCCAAGCGGCAGGGCTTTGATGGGCGGAAGGGTATAAATAACCAGGGGATGCCCGTTTTGCGGTACACCCCCTGGTTCGCCCCATTTTTAAAATGTGGTTATTGCTGCTGCGATTGGCTTCCGGTCCCAAAGCGATAACCCAATCCGAAGCGCTGAACATCTGGACCTACGGCCATTTTGGCGAAGGAATAATTTACGCTTAGGCCATTAAGCAACAAGCCTGCCCCTACGGTAAAGGATTCAAGTGCGGACCCGAGTTTGTAGCCTCCGCGGAGAAAGAAACGCTCCTGCCAGCCGTATTCCATGCCCAGGTGAGTTTGCGCATCCTGGTCATTGGGGAACAGCAAGTCAAGGCCGACTCGCAGCCCATGGGTGGAATTTTTGGGTGTGGCATACCCAAATCCCACGCGAAACAGGGTGGGCATGGGATCGCTTTGTTCCAGGTACTTGATGGGCGTGCCGAGATTTTGCAAGGCTGCACCCAGGCTGATTCCCGGCAGTCCCAAGCCCTGGTAGAGCATGCCCACATCCCCGCCCACGGCCGTGGCGGAATATTCTTCGACCAGCGTGGAATGAAAAAATTTCGCAGCTGCCCCAACGGAAAGTCCGGGCGTGATGGGTTGCCCATAACCGGCGGATACCACCAAATCCCTTTGGGAAATCAGGGACTCGCTGGTGCCGTCGAGGTTGTTGATTTCAATTGCAGGTCCCAACAGGGCATAGCAGTCCAGGGCCAGGCTGCCGGAGCCGATCCAGGCCACCGGGGTTCCGAAAATCACGTGAGCCGTTTGGGCTGAGAACAAGTCGGCGGCGTACAGGGTGTCGATTTCCGGTGCAGCCAGATCGGCCAGTCCGGCGGGATTGTAATGCAGGGACTGAACGTCTCCGGACAAGGCGGTGAAAGCTTCCCCCATGCCGGTTTGGCGGACGCCCAGGGGTTCCCGCAGAGTTTCGCCGCCGCTCAGGGTTTGAGCGTTTGCATACAGCGGCAGCAAGCCCAGCCAGGCCGCGAGCATGGTCCTACATAAAGTACGCAGCATAAGTCCTCCGTCAAAAGTTGCGGGTGAGGGCATCGTCGTCATTTGATGACCACCACACGCTGATATTTATTTACCTGGGGCGCCTGAATATGCACAATATATACGCCCGAGGGAACGACATTTCCAGTGTTGGTTCGGGCATTCCATTCCCAGGTGTGCGGCCCGGCGGGCAATTCTTCATTCTCCACCAGGGTATGCACCAAAGTGCCGCGGCTGGAATAAATTTTAATCGTCACGCGCCCGGCTTCCACTTGATTGAATTGTATTTGCATTGGTTGTTCACTTTTGCCCGGGAAATAGCGGTTACCGAGTATTTTAAGTTCATTATTGGCGGCCAGAAAAATAGGCGTGGGTGTGACCGTAGGTTCCGGGGTTGAAATGAGCGTAGGCGTGGCCGTGGGGGTTGGCGTAGTTTGCGGTGCGCTGAAATTGATTTGTGCCGAAATTCTTTGGGTGGGCCGGGTTGCACTGCCGGCTTCCCGAACCCGCAGGTAAATGGTTTCACCTGCGGAGTATGTATCCGTCAACGTCAAGGTTCCGTTAATGGTTTGCCCGGCGGCAATGGATAAAATTCCGTTTCCTGCTTGGGCGCATTCTGAATTTGTGAACGCTTCCAGCACAAAGGAAACATTGGCCGTAGGGACAACCTGATCATTATAATCATCCCGCACTTCGACTCTGACTGCGAAGGTCCCGGGCGCGCTTGGTGCGGTTACTGGCCCGGGAGAGTCTATGTCATTGATAAAGATGCGAAAATGCGTTTCACCCAAGCTGACTATCTGAATATCCGAACGCGATTCCTGGTTATGGTTCATGCCAGAGTTTGATAAATTATTGGGGTAAAGCGTCATCTGCCCCAAGGTTATCAATTTGCTTAAGAGCCAGTGAGCTCCGGCAATCAATGGTGTTGTTACGGAAGGATAGGGGCTGGAAGTATTCGGGACTCCGCCGGGATTGGTTTCACTGGTGGTTAAAACCTGGAAATTATCGGTAATATCCGTGCGCCGGTTGCCATAGACGTCGGTGGCATAGATTGAAACCGGGAAATAAACACCCGACAATTCAGAACCGGCTCCATAGGAATTGGCAACCCCGCCTTT
>JAGVPM010000010.1 GCA_020052235.1 Candidatus Goldiibacteriota bacterium | reverse complement strand
GGACCCCTCACCCTCTCCCTCTCCCGCAGCTAACGCCGGGGAGAGGGGATATTATATGATGCTCATTCCTCTCGTTGAGACAGTTGTGACACAGTCTCCCACAAGGGGAGAGGAATTTAAAATTTAAAAAGTGCCTTTCCGCAACAGGAACTATTTATATCCCAAACGGCGATTGACCCGCCGGGTGGCGGCTTTGGGCAGTCGGCTTTTCGGCTTGCGTTGAGCCGCTTGCTGGGCCGGTGCTTTTAAAAATGCATGTGCCGGATTGAGCCGCCTGAGTTCGGTAATCCGGTCACGCAGTTCCACTGCCCGTTCAAAATCCAAATCCAGGGCCGCTTTATTCATATGGGCTTCCAAGGCAACGATCCGGCGGGGAATTTCTTCAGGCAACAAATACTCGCCTTCCTGTTCCCGGGCCGAAGGAAGAGTAAAATAATCCTTTTCATAAAGCAAATCACGGATCTTTTTTTTAATTCCCTCAGGCGTGATGTTATGTTCCAGGTTATAAGCCAGCTGGCGGTCCCGGCGCCGGTTGGTTTCATTGACCGCGTAGGTTAACGAGCGGGTCATGCGGTCGGCATAAAGAATAACCTCGCCGGAAATATGGCGGGCGGCACGGCCGATGGTTTGAACCAGTGATGTCCCGGAACGCAGAAACCCTTCTTTATCCGCATCCAGAATCGCCACCAGCGAAACTTCGGGTATATCCAGGCCTTCACGCAGCAGGTTGATGCCCACCAAACAATCAAATTCTCCGGCACGCAAGTCCCGGATGATTTTAACCCGTTCCATGGTATCAATATCCGAGTGCAAATATCTTACCCGCACGCCCGTTTGAGATAAATACTCGGTCAAATCCTCGGCCATGCGTTTGGTCAAGGTGGTGACCAAAACCCGCTCCCGGCGTTCGGCGCGTTTTTTTATTTCACCCATCACATGATCCACCTGGTCTTTCACCGGGTGCATGGTAATCAGCGGGTCCACCAAGCCGGTGGGACGGATCAATTGCTCAACCACTTTATCCCCGCTGCGCTTGAGTTCATATTCCGCCGGAGTGGCGGAAACAAACAGCACCTGTTTCACCTTGGCTTCAAACTCCTCAAAATACAGGGGCCGGTTGTCATAGGCCGAGGGCAGGCGAAAACCGAATTCCACCAGCGTGGTTTTACGCGAACGGTCCCCGCTGTGCATGCCGCGGATTTGCGGCACGGTCACGTGCGACTCGTCGATGATGACCAGGCCATCGCTGGGAAAATAATCCAACAAGGTAAACGGCGCCTCCCCAGGCGCGCGGCCGTCCAAGTGCCGGGAATAATTCTCAATCCCGGAGCAGTAACCGATTTCCTTGATCATTTCCAAATCAAACTCGGTGCGCTGGCGCAGCCGCTGCGCCTCCAGCAACTTCCCCTTTTTTTCCAATTCCGGAACCCGCACTTCCATTTCGGCCCGGATCGAGCCCAGGGCGCGCTCAATTTGCTCAAACGGCATGACATAATGCCGGGCGGGATAAATGCTCAACTCGTCCATGATCCGGCGCGTATGCCCGCTGATGGGTTCCACTTCCGAAATTTTTTCCACGGTATTCCCAAAAAATTCAAACCTGTAAACATTTTCATCGTAAGCCGGATACACCTCGACCACATCGCCTTTAACCCGAAACCGCCCCCGGAAAAAGTCAACATCCCCGCGCGTGTATTGCATTTCCACCAATTGGCGCAAAAAATCCTCGCGCCCAATGACTTGGCCCACTTTAAGCTTCACGTCCATGTTGCGGTAAATATCCGGCGACCCGATGCCGAAAATACACGATACCGAAGCTACGACAATCGTGTCCCGCCGCGTCAATAAGGCATGCGTGGCTTCCAAACGCAAACGATCCAATTCTTCATTGATGGCGGCATCTTTATCAATAAAGGTATCGGAGCCCGGAATATAGGCCTCGGGCTGATAATAATCATAATACGAAACAAAATAGCGGACGGCATTGTTGGGGAAAAACTCTTTAAATTCGCCGTACAATTGGGCGGCCAGGGTTTTATTATGCGAAATCACGAGGGTGGGACGCTGCAGGCGTTCAATAACATTGGCCATGGTAAACGTTTTGCCGGAACCCGTGACGCCCAAAAGGGTCGATGCGGGTACACCGTTGCGCAGATATTGCTCAAGGGCGGTAATGGCTTGCGGCTGATCGCCGTTGGGTTGATACTCCGAACGTAATTCGAAACGTTGCAAATCCGCCATCAGAACTTTTTGCGTTCAAAAATTTTCTGAAGAAGCCCGCGTACATCCTGATTTTGCGGCTCGTCTTCCAAGATGCGCTGGCACAAACGCATGGCTTCAATCAATAAATTTTGCTGAATGTACATCTGCGCTTGGGTGATCAATACACCGAGTTCCACATCATCCGCATCCGCGGCAATTGGCATGCCCGGCTCCGAAACCAAAGGCCCGGGCGCTTGCTGCTCGCGTTGGGTTTTATCGCGTTCCCGGCGATCCTCCACGGCGCGCCTCAGCCGCGATTCAGCCTCCAAACGCAAGCGCTCCATTTCCGCCAAATCATTAAACTCGGCACGCTTGGGAACCGTAAACATGGGCTCAGCCAGCGCTTCGTTGCCGGCCTGCGGGGTTGATTCCGGCGGAATAGCGGAATCCGTTGCAGACGGCTCAGGATCTTTCGCCAGTCGTTTGGCATGGTCAATGCGCCTTTTATCCTCCGATTTAATGCGCTCCCAAACTTCAACGGCCTTGTCTTGCCGGGTTACTTTCCGGTATAAGGCGTGCAATTTCATCCGGGCCGAATCATCATCAGGATTAAACCGCAAAATGGTAATATAGGCTTCCACGGCTTCATCCCAGGCTTGTTTGTTTTCATACATCTCCGCCATGGCATAGAGATTTTTCACAACTTCTTCGCGTTTTAAGCCAACGTCCCCGCCCCGCCCCGCTGCAGCCTCAATGGCCGCCAAGGCGGCTTCTTTGACTGATGGATCGGACGCAGCCTCGGCTTGGGCAACGCATGCAGCCGCTTGTGCCTGCTGCAATTTCCCAATCTCGGCGATTTGTTCGGCAACGGCGGGATGATTCGGGAGCTTTTCATCCAAACGCCCGCACAATTCCAATGCCTGCTTAAGCATGCCTCGGCGAATCAGGTCATGAACTTCCACCATGCGGGTCTTGATGACTTCCTCAATTTTATCTCTGGCATCCTGGTAGGTGGGATCCAACTTTAAAATACGCGTGTAAGCTTGAATGGCTTTTTCCATGCTGTTCGTAGCGCGCAAAAGGCCGGCGGCGTTTAAATACTCGTGGATGGCCGCAACCTTGTCTCCCTTGCGGTTGTAAATCTCGGCAAGCATGTTATGCACCAAAAAATCCATGGGATCTATGGCAATAAGTTTCTTATATTCTTCCAACGCCCGGTCCCAATTACCCGCCTGGAAGTAATTATATGCCACTTTAACGGTTATCCGTTTTTCTTCGCCTTCAGCCATAACCTTCTCCGTGATCGTTCGATATATTTATTATACTCCCGCTTACGATGCCACCACAAGAAACAAAATCATTCACGTCCAGCCGGAGCTCGGATTATTTGAACCCGGCGTGCGGCTTGACAGGGCTAAATTTGAAATGGTAACATATCAGCCCTCGGAGGCGTAATGAACGCACTGGATATTGCCTGCATTTTACTTTTCATACTTAGCCTGTGGTTGGGCTGGAAAATACAAGGCATTCGAATGCTCACCATTGCAGCTGCGATTGTCTTGGGCGCCTGGTCAGCCCAACATTTTCAAGGCCGGTTGCTCGAGGGGTTTCAGGAACACGTTGCCCCGCGCGCCGCCGCTTTTCTCTCTTGGTTCACGCCTTTTCTCATGACCGGTATCTTGGTTTACCTGCTCGGGACAATGACCGCCGCTTTGGCCGAGGCAATTCAACTCAAATGGCTGGATCACCTTCTGGGCGCGCTTATAGCCGGACTGCTTACCCTGACGCTGCTGGCCGCCGGACTGGAAATTTCGCAATCCTCGCCGCGTAAAAATCATTGGAAGCCCGGCCAATCGCTCTTGGCCAAGCCGTTGTTGCAAACCGCCCAACCCTTGCTTCAAAGCAGCCGTGAACTTTGGCATGCTTTGGAACAGGCCCTGGCTCCTAAAAAGGACTTTCTTAAATAGTACCGGTGGGCGACCACCGGTCGCCCCTACTAAAACTGTTCTAAAAACCGCGCATCGTTTTCGAAAAAATACCGCATATGGTCAATGCCGTGTTTTAGCATGGCCACGCGTTCCACGCCCATGCCAAAGGCAAACCCGGTGTACCGCTGCGGATCGATGTTCCCCGAGCGCAATACATTCGGATGAACCATGCCCGCGCCTAAAATTTCCATCCACCCTGTTCCCTTGCAAAGCGAACAACCGCGCCCCTTGCATTTCACGCAGCTCATATCCACTTCCGCCGAAGGTTCGGTGAATGGGAAAAAGCTGGGACGAAAACGGAGTTGCGCATCTTCGCCGAACATGCGGCGCACGAACAAAGTCAAGACCGCCTTTAAATCCGCAAAAGAAACGCCTTCATCCACCATTAACCCTTCCACTTGGTGAAACATGGGCGAATGCGTGGCATCATCATCGCAGCGGTACGTTTTCCCAGGCATGATGGCGCGGATCGGCGGCGCTTGTTTTTCCATCAAACGGACTTGAACCGGCGAAGTGTGGGTGCGCAACAAAACTTTATCGGAAATAAAAAAAGTATCATGCATGTCCCGGGCCGGATGATCGGCGGGAAAATTCATGGCAGCAAAATTATAATAATCGGTTTCCACTTCAGGACCTTCCGCAACTGCAAATCCCATGGAGGTAAAAATATCTTCCATGGTTTGCAGCGTGCGGTACAGGATATGCAGGCGTCCCAATTCCGCGGGACGCCCGGGCAAAGTGGGATCTAAGCCCTGCACGCTCCCGCGCCACGCAGATTGTTTCAATTCGGTTTCGCGGGTTTCCAGACAGCGCAGTAATTCTTCCTTCACCCGGTTGGCCGCTTGACCAAACGCCGGACGCTCGGCGGGCGGTACATCTTTCAAACCGTGCAAAAGGGACGTCAACTCCCCTTTACGCCCTAAAATGCGGACTTTAATTTCTTCAAGTTCTTTTAAATCCGCCGCTCGCGTGATGGCCGTCTGATTCTCCGCGAGCATGGTCTCCAATTGATTGTTCACCCTCGGCCCCCCGTTTGACAGGCGCCAAACGACGTTGACGCACCGCTTCATATAAGATAATCCCGGCCGCCACGGCCACATTCAAGGATTCCGTGCCCCCGGGCATGGGTATGTGCACCGTATATTGACAGGCATTCATCCATTCAGGCCGCAGCCCTTCACCTTCCGCACCTAACACCAGCAGCGTGGGCTGAGTCAAATCCAAACTCGTATGCGGCCTTCCGCCTTTCGGAACCGCCGCCAACGTTTGAACTCCCAACTCACGGTTCCGTTTGATTACCACGGCCGGATCCGCGTGTTCCACACCGGGTATGCGCAAAACCGTGCCGGCCGAGGAACGCAAAACCTTGGGGGAAGCCAATTCCGCACACCCTTCGGAAAACCAAGCGCCTTTTCCATCGGCCGCAACCAACGTGCGAAAAATCGTACCCAAATTTCCCGGATCCTGAATGCCCGCTGCCATAAGCCCTAAAAATGCAGGCTTCTCAGCTTGGGCCCACAATAATTCCGGATTCCATTCGGGCCGCGCGACCACGGCCAAGGACCCGGCGGAATGCTCGGTGGTTGCCAGCATTTCCAATTGTTTCGGGGTCACGGTATAGGTGGAAATACCCGCGGCCGCCAAACGATGCACCCATGCGGGATGGTTTCCCCAAAATTCCGGCAAACCCAAAACCGAATCAATACGTACGCCCTGCTCCAAGGCTTCCAATACCAGGCGTTCACCCTCCAGGAGGGTCAAGCCCGTTTGTTGCCGTTCTTTCTTCGAATGCAACGCACGAATACGGTTAAACCGCGTTTTTGAAAGTGGAATTAAAGCAACCAGGGGTGGTCTCCTTAGGCTGCCAAAGTTTGCTTGGCCAAAACGGCAATTTCAGCAAATACTTTGGCATCGGTGATGGCCAACTCCGCCAACACCTTGCGGTCAATGGTGATGTTTGCGTTTTTCAAACCCTTGATAAACTGTGAATACGACAAACCGTTCTCGCGGGCCGCCGCATTGATGCGCACGATCCAAAGGCTGCGGAAATCGCGTTTTTTGACGCGGCGGTCGCGCGTAGCATATTTCATGCTCTTGCGGACCTGCTCCACCGTCAACTGAAAATGGTTTTTCTTTAAACCCCAAAACCCACGGGCACGCTGGAAAATTTTCTTTTTACGGGCACGACTTGTCACGCCCCCTTTTACTCTAGGCATAATTCACTCCTCCTCACAACTCAGTCAAAGTAATCAATCACGTTTTCGTGATTAGTTTTTTTTGCACGCTTTTCCGCAACAGGACAAATTATGCGTACGGAATAAGCGATTTAATCTTCTCAGCCATTTTGCCGGGCACTTCCAAATTGCGCCGCATCTGGCGTTTGGATTTTTTCGTTTTGTCCACCAAAAGATGGCGGCGTCCGGCTGTTTTGGCAATCACCTTTCCATTTTTAGTGACACGAAAACGTTTGGCAGCTTTCTTTTTCGTTTTTAATTTGGGCATTATTTTCTCCTTTCCGCCCTCCGGGGCAAGCAGTCTTGCTTTAATCCCCGGATCGTTTTGCTAATGATGGTGCGTTTCTCCGCAAATGATTCAAACCGCAGGCAATTTTCAAGCCGTAGGTTGAGCTGCTTTCGCGGGTTTTTCCCCTGTTTCAAGCTTTTTCGGTGTCAGCATCATGACCATGTTCCGGCCTTCCACCCTGGGCGGCGATTCTACCAACCCGTTATGATTCACATCCACGATCAACCGCTCTAAAATATTCCTGCCCAGATCCAGATGATCCATTTCGCGGCCGCGAAACATAATGGTGACTTTGACTTTAAAACCGTCGTCTAAAAACCTGGAAACATGATTCCGTTTGGTCTCATAATCATGGGAATCGATTTTAGGCCGGAATTTGATTTCCTTAACCTGAACCGTATGCTGCCGCTTCCGGGCTTCCTTCTCTTTTTTACCCAACTCAAAGCGGTATTTCCCATAATTAAATATTTTACAGACCGGAGGCCGCGCGTCGGGAGATACTTCAACCAGGTCATGATCCTGACTCTCAGCCAATTTTAAGGCTTCGGTCAGGGGCATGACGCCTAACTGCTCCCCATTGGCGTTAATTACCCGCACTTCCCGCGCTTTGATTTGTTCATTAATCCTTTGTTCTTGAATAATTCCACCCCCTCAACAACGTATTGAAATAAAAAAAGCGGATGATAAAATCATCCGCTTGAAAATAACCATTAACTGGAAAAAGCTTTGCGTTCCAGTAAAAACTAAACCTGAACTGACAGTCCTTAAGACGCCGTCAGGTGAGAAGCGGATGCTTCTACTTGAAATAAATCTTTGTATTAAATTTGGGACAGACTATATCGCCTATGACTATAAATGTCAAGCGGAAAGATGCTTGCCCATGCATCCTTTTGGGCGCAATGAATTGCGCTCCTACGGCAAACGGGTGTCGTCAAACGCCTCAATCCTTTTTTGAATCCGGCACCAATAATTTGTCCAAAATCCCGTTTACAAACGACCCCGAATCTTCCGTGCTGTACTTTTTCACAATTTCGATGGCCTCATTCAATATGACTTCACGCGGTACATCCGGGCAGCGCAACATTTCATAAGCGGCGATGCGCAATACATTCCTATCCACCCCGGCCATGCGCGCCAGTTTCCAATTCTTGGCCTTTTGCGAGATGAGCCGGTCGAGTAAATCCAATTCCTTGACCACGCCCTGGGTTAAGGTTTTGGCATAACCTGTCACCTCGGGCGAAGCCTTGACTTCCTGCAAGAAATACAAAATAACATCCCGGGGAGCCAAACTGCCCACATCAATTTGAAACAGCATTTTCAAGGCAAGTTCCCGTGATTGGCGTCGAAATCCCATGTTAAAACTCCTTTACCTGTTTTCGCTTATTCTTTCATTTCCGCAGAGCCGACAACTCCGCATATAAATTCGCCAACTCAATGGCTGAGACCGCTGCGTCAAAACCTTTGTTGCCAGCTTTGGTGCCGGCGCGTTCAACTGCTTGTTCAATAGTATCCGTGGTCAAAATTCCATACACTACCGGGCAGCCGGATTCCATGGCTGCTTGCGCCACGCCTTTGGCTGATTCCGAGGCCACATATTCAAAATGCGGTGTGCCCCCGCGAATAATCGCGCCCAAACAAATCACGGCCGAATACTTACCGCTGGACGCCACCTGTTTCGCCACATAAGGAATTTCGAAAGCTCCCGGAACCCACGCCATTTCCAAATCCTGATCGGATGCTCCGTGCCGAAGCAAGGCATCTTTGGCGCCTTCCAGCAATTGATGCGAAATAAATTCATTAAAACGGCTGATAACAATAAAAAACTTTTTACCCTGCGCCAGCAACTTACCTTCGTAAACTTTCATGATAATCCCCCCATTGTTTTAAATTACTATTTAGAAAACATATCCACCGCAGAGACGCTGAGACGCTGAGATCGCAGATTATTATTTTCCAAGAATTTCACTGCGCCCTCTGCGCCTCTGCGGTAAAGTCCTTGCGCTATAATTTAATCAAATGCCCCAACTTCTTCTTCTTGGTGCGGATGTAATTGATGTTGCAGTCATTGGTGGGGACTTGAATCGGAACCCGCGCGGAAATTTCCAATCCATACCCTTTTAATCCGACGATCTTACGGGGATTGTTTGTCATCAGGCGAATCCTTTCGAGTCCCAAATCCGCCAGAATCTGCGCGCCTGTGCCATAATCGCGCAAATCTGCCGCAAACCCCAAGCGTTCATTGGCCTCAACCGTGTCCAATCCCTGAACTTGCTGCAAATGATAGGCCTTCAGCTTGTTGGCCAAGCCGATCCCGCGGCCTTCCTGGCGCATATACAGGAGCACACCCCGGCCTTCGGCTTGAATCATGGAAAGCGCCCGGTGCAATTGTTCGCCGCAATCACACCGCAGCGAGCCGAATACATCACCGGTTAAGCATTCGGAATGCACCCGGACCAAAGGCGGTTTTTTAGCTGATTTGGCAACCTCACCTTTAACCAAAGCCAGGTGCGGGCCATGCTCGCCTATGGATTCATAGGCCAACAAGCGAAACTCCCCCCATTGCGTTTGCACGGTGGCTTCGGCAACCTTGGTCACCAGTTTTTCATACCGGCGGCGGTATCGGATCAAATCCGCAATGGCGAGCATGCGCAAACGGTGTTTCTGCGCAAAGCGCTTCAATTGGGGCAGCCGTGCCATGGTGCCGTCGTCGTTCATGATTTCGCAAATCACGCCGGCGGGATACAACCCTGCCATCCGGGCCAGATCCACGGCCGCTTCGGTATGGCCGGCGCGAATCAGGATTCCGCCTTCACGGGCGCGCAAAGGGAATATATGCCCCGGCCTGACCAAATCCCCGGGCTTGGACTTTTTATCCAAAAGTAACTTGATCGTATGCGCGCGGTCATGGGCTGAAATTCCAGTGGTAACCCCTTCCTTGGCGTCTACCGAGACCGTAAATGCGGTTTTTAAGCGTTCGCTGTTGTCCGGCACCATGGAGCCCAATTGCACGGCATCCAGGCGTTCCCCGGTCATGGGCACGCAAATAAGGCCGCGGGCGCACTTGGCCATAAAATTAATGGCTTGGGGAGTCACTTTCGCGGCCGCCATAATTAAATCCCCTTCGTTTTCCCGGTCTTCGTCATCCACCACAATCAACATCCGCCCTTGGCGAATGTCTTCAATCGCTGCTTTGATTTGTTGCATAATTTACCCATTCCCTTTCTTGCTGATTCTAAAAACCTGCCGAGCGTAATTTTCCCATGGTCAGCGCTGAGGCCGGAGAAAATCCCCCCAAACGTTCAACATAACGCGCGATTAAATCCACTTCCAAATTTACGGCACATCCCACCGGCCACATTTCCCCCGTGGTCTCCGCCAGTGTGTGCGGAATCAGCGCAATGCTAAAAACATCCGGAGGCCGGAGCTCCGCCACTGTGAGACTGACGCCATCCAATGCGACCGAACCTTTGGGTGCGATGTAACGGAACAATTCATGCGGAACCTTAAATTGAATCCGCCGGGCTGCGCCTTCCGGAAAAACAGCATGAACATGCACTACGCCGTCAACATGACCCGCCACCCAATGCCCATCCAACCGGTCCCCCAGGCAGAGAGCACGTTCTAAATTCATCCGGTCACCCGTACGCCACTGAGCCAAAGTTGTTTTCCGCTGTGTCTCGGAAACCGCCTCCACCTCAAAAACACGGCCTTGAATTTTCACCACGGTTAAACAGATTCCATTAACAGCTACGGATTCACCCAAACGAATATTTTCCTGTGTCAACCCGGGGGCTTCAATGCTCAACCGCCAAACAGTTCCCGACGTCTGCAGGCGAATCAAAGTTCCTTTTTCAGCAATCAAACCGGTAAACATGGCTGCTTCCTTTTAATCTCTTTTGGGCTTACGATTGGGGTTCACGGGGGTTGCCTTTAATAAAATATCCGCGCCCAATGTTTCCCAGCTGATCTTTTCCAAATACAAAGCCGCATCAGGATGTTCCACACCCAATCCGCCGATCACGCCGGGCGCCCGGCGGCCGCCAATCAATTTTGGGGCATATAGAAAATGAATCCGGTCAACCCAATTGCGGCCTTTTTTCTTGCCCAAGCCCAGAAAACCGGCATGCACTTCCGCTCCGCCTTCAACCATCACCAGGCTGCACTGTTGTTCGCCCAAGCGCGCCAGCAAAGCGCCGATATCCACGCGTTTATCCGCTCCGGGCAAATGCCAGATTTCCACCTGGGAGGAATGGGGCGCGCGGCGCACATCACGGGCGGTTGCCAAAATAACCCGCGGATGATTCGGATCATGAAAAATTTTGGCGGAAAAATCCACCGGGCGTTCCCCTTCCAAAATAACCCGCCAAGGTTTTTCCGGCCGCATGGATTTGGCCAACCGCACCGTTAAACCCGGATCATCCTGCCGCAATGTTCCGGCGCCAATGATGACAACATCGGCCAAAGCCCGCAATTGATGGGCGTACCGGCGCGCGGGCAGACCGGTGATCCACCGGGATGCCCCATTGGCACAGGCAATTTTCCCATCCAAGGACAGCGCGGCTTTGGCCATGACAAACGGCAAACCGGTGGTAATCCGCTTTATGAAAACTTCGTTCAAGCTTTGCGCTTCCGCCCGCAGCAAACCCACTTCAACTTGCACGCCGGAACGGCGTAAAAAAGCAAACCCGCGGCCGGAAACTTTTTTATTGGGGTCCTGCATGGCCGCCACCACGCGCGCCACGCCTGCTTTGGCCACCGCCGGGGCGCACGGGGGCGTTTTCCCCACATGGGCGCAAGGTTCCAAATTAATATACAAGGTTGCGCCCCGGGCCGCCAATCCGGCCTGACGCAAAGCCAAAATTTCCGCATGTGCTTCCCCGGCCCGATGATGCCACCCCGTGCCAATAACCTTGGAGCCTTTTACCAACACCGCCCCTACCATGGGATTCGGCCACGTCCTGCCCAGCCCCTTTCGGGCCAAGCAGAGTGCTTGCTGCATATATTCATAGTCTTTTTTAGTCCACATAAAATCCCCTTCCCTCTTCACCGCAGAGACGCAAAGATCGCAGAGTAAAAACGGCTTTTATCTTTTCCAGAATTTCTCTGCGCCCTCTGTGCCTCTGCGGTGAAGGCCCTGCTAAAAATAAAAACCCCAAAACCAATCGGCCTTGGGGTCTATACCTATGCAATATGCAGCATGGCTTTGCCTTCTTTCATCCCGACTTTAACGGTCGGCACCGGAATCTCACCGGTTCAATCTGTCCAAAAGACAGAGTCGCGGGCTTTCACCGCCGGTGGGGATTTACACCCCGCCCCGAAGGCCATCAATAACTTTTGTTTATAGTTTAACCTTAAATACAACTTTTTCCAAGCGTGATTTATTACCCACGATTTTAAATCTGTCCTTGGGCAAGGTATATCGCTGCATCAAATATTCCTGGATAATTTCTCCATGAGTATTGGCCGCATCCACGTCTTTGGCATAACACTCAAGAATCAAAGGATAATTCTGCCGGGCCGTCAGCATATCCGCCACTTCACGGCAATAGAGTTCACCTTTGGGAGAAAGCACGATGCGGCGCTCTTTTTTATCGAACAGGACATCCACCAACACTTTGGCCACCGTGTACCCACCCTCCGGATAGATCAAGGATTCCAAAACTACCGGCCGACCCATTTGGCTGGTGGGATTTGACGCTTCATCCACAATCGAAAAAATATAGGAATACGAAACACCCACATCCGCCATTTCCGTATTAGTGCTGTTTTGCCCGTCCCAAATAATTTCATCCGGCAAGGACGATTTGCCTGAAAATTCCTTATAAATATTGCCCGAGCCGTCGGTAATTCTTAAACGCCAATTGGCAATTCCGGCTTTACTTTTAAACTTCGGACGCAGGGTCATAATCGGCGGTTTTTTAAACAACTGCACAAACGGCGAGGCTGTTTGCGAAGTGTTGAGATACGTGGTCAAAGAAACCAACGGGCTCGACATGGATGTCGGCGAAACATCCAGCACATAATCCTCGGTTTTCACATAAGGTACCGCTATTTCATCCACATCAAATTTCAAATCCGGTTCGGGTTTTTCAACTTTAACACGCAGGCGGCTTTCACCTTGAATGACGACTTCTTTGTCATTGGCAGCCTGCCCTCCGGCAGCTGGGCCGGTTTTGGCGCCTTCTGCGGTTTTCTCATCCTCCGCCGCCAACAGCATGGGGGCAAACCCCAAGCAGCCAAATAAACATGCCATCCCAATAAAAATTAAAATCCGTTTGGTCATGCGCTCACCTCGATAGCCGGAAATAGAAAATAACGACGCCTTCTTGTTCTTCACCGCCGCTGATGGGGGCAAACTTGAATGCGAGCAGGGCTTTCATGGCCAAATTATCCATTTCGGCATAGCCCGAACTCTGTTCCACATATAAATTGTTTTTTACACCGCCGTCCGGAATAACGAAAAAATGCAGGGTCACATTGCACTCCAAACCTTGTTCTTCCGCCCAGCGCGGATATTTCGGCAAATATTTCTGGTTAATCGGCCGGTTTTGCAAGGCACCGAAAATTTTAAACGTATTCCCCGAGCGTTCGATTTTCAGAGACGAGGTATCAAAATCCATTTTCTTTTTTTCTTCCGGCTTTTTAATGGTCGGCATATCCGCCAAGGAACCGCCCCGCGCATCCAAGTTGGCACGCCGGGAAAATTGACTGGCATTGACGATCGGAGCTTGGGCCGCGGGCAAAAAACTGCTTTTCGCCCCCAATTGAATGCCGCTTGGAAGCTGCGAAGTGGTGGCCAGAGACTCGTTGCGTTTTTGCATTTTGAGCGGATTCACATCCATGCCGACCGGAGCCTGCACTGCCTTTTTCCCCACCAAATCCAATGGTTTATCCATCAAGGTGGGCTTGTCCAAATCCTTCTTGGCACCCAAATCCAGCGCCTTGGGCATTTCCGCCATTTCCAGTTTTTTACTTTTGGGCAAGTCAATCGGCAATTGATCCGCCAATTGCGCTTGCTTGACCGGGATAACCTGTTTTAAGAAATCCCAAACATCCTTTTCCTTGGGAGGGGTGATTGGCTGCGGTGGCGGCGGCGCTTCTTCTTCGGGAATGGGAATAATTTGATCCACCATGGTTATTTCCGTAAGTTTTATATCGCTCTTTTTTTGATGATGCGTAACCAAAATGGCGATTAAAAAAATCAAACCATGAATCGTAAGCGAAAAAGTCCCGCCTTTCGCCAAGCCGGGAAAATCATAATCTCCGGCAAACTTCATCTCTTCATCTATGATAATTCGAATGGATTCCATAAGTGCTCCCGATTATACCATTTCGCCTATCAATACCCTGCCGCTTGCGGCAGGGATAAATAAATGATGCTCGTGGCATGATATCCAATACTCCTGCGGCTCTTTGCCGCAGGGTGTTTCATTTCTTTTGCTCGGTGGCAAAAACCAGACTTTTAGCGCCCAACTCCTTGGCCATGTCCAACGCTTCCACCACCACACCATGATTAGTCAAAATATCCGCGCGAATGATAACCACCTTGTCGGAACTTTTTTGAAGCTGAAGTTTCAATTCGCCTTTCATTTCATCTTTCGTGACTTCCTTGGCGTTAATTGCGATTTTTTCATCAGGATTTATCGTAATGGTAACATTTTCCTGCTCTTTGCCTTCATTGGTAAGGGCCTTGGGGATTTTCACTTCCATCACAGGTTGGCTGAACAAAGGTGCCGTAACCATAAAAATAATAACCAACACCAAAGAAACATCCACCAAAGGCGTTACATTGATATCCGTAATGGCGTCATCACTTCCGCCCATGCTCATGAGAGCTACCCTCCGTTACTTTTTCTTCTTTTTCTTTTTATCCTTGTCCAATTTACCCGGCACCGGTTTTTTCATGATTGACAAGCCTTGGGCTCCGCTTTGTTTGGCAATGTCCAAAACCTCAACCACGGTCCCATGCTTAACATCGTCATCGGACGTAATGGTCACTACTTTTTTCTTATTGACTTTCAATTTGGCCGTCATAATTGCAGGCAGGGCTTCCAGCGTAACGGCTTGATCATTTAAAAAAATAGTTTTGGCTGTCAACCGCAAAGATACGGATTCATTCTGGGAAACCTCACCCTCGGCCGCATCCACCTTGCTGCTCCCCACAATAATTCCGGCTTGCATGACCATGGGGGCCGTGACCATAAAAATAATAACCAGCACCAAAGAAACGTCCACCAAAGGCGTTACGTTAATATCCGTAATCCCGTCTTTACCGCCAGCTGACATGCTCATAATTCGTCAAGCCTCCCAATCAGGGGACAAAAATTATTAGGATGAACGGCGCCGGGTCGTTTCTTCGCCCCTGGCTGCCAAGATGATCAAAAACCTTTTAGCGGTGACTTCCATTTCCACGTCCATGTTTTTAACCTTGCGCATGAAATAGTTGAACACCACCACACAGGGAATGGCCACCGCCAACCCGCCGGCTGTTGCCACCAACGCTTCGGCAATACCCGCGGCCACCACGGTAGGGCCACCGGAACCCGAAGCCGCCAAGTCATGAAAGGCCTTGATGATGCCTACCACGGTTCCAAACAAGCCTATGAAGGGGCATGCATTACCCAGCGTGCCCAGCACGCCCAAATACCGTTCCAATTTGACTTTTTCTTCTTCACGCGTGGCTGTTAAGAGTTCCTGCAATTGATGATAGGGCAGTTTTGAGTTCAATAATCCCGCGCGAATAACGGCCGCCACCGGGCTGTGATCGCGTTCGCAGGTCGAAATCGCTTCTTGAAAATTGTCATTTTCCATGGACATTTTTATTTTGGACAAAAACCTAGTCGAATCCACTTTCGCCCGGCGATAAAACAAGAAACGTTCCACCATAAACGAAACCGCCAAAATGGAGCATACAAGCAAAATAACCAGCGTGAAACTGCTCCTAAATATTTGTATAAAATCAATATTTCCTAACTCCATACAAACCTCCTTGTCATTTCGACGGCCTTGGTTTCCAGGCGCAATCGTTTATTCTTTCTTCCGAAGAAGAATTTTAAACTATTTGGTCTTGGGCTTGGCACCGGTTTTACCCGCGTCTGCCGGAGCAGGTGCAGGTGCTGCCGATTCCGGCACTGCCGCAGGTGCGGCACCACCGGAGGTTTTTAAAAACGCCTCCACATCAGGTCCATGTTCAGCCTTGATGACCGCCATACGGCTTTTGGCCGCCTGGGTCCATTCAGGCTTGGCACCGGAAGTGGACATATCCTGATAAACAACATACCCATTCCCCCACCGTTGCATTTCTTCATACAATGTCCCCAATTTGGCCAAAGCCGTCAGCCGGTATACGTCATTTCTGGGCTGAAGTGCCCGCATGTTTTCAAAAGCCTTGGCTGCACTTTCCTTGTCTTCCATCTCGGTATACGCATCGGCGATGGAGTACATCAGTTCGCCCTTTTGATCGGCAAAATCCTTATTCTCGATCATCTCCTGCCAAATTTTAATCGCCGCAGCATAACGCTTTTCTTCGCGGTAAGTCATGGCGATTTGAACAATGCAATCCTTAGCCTTGGGATTATCCGGAAAAGTTTTGTAAAACTGGGTATAGGTATTGATCGCCTCGTTCCAGCGCTTCATTTTCTTATAGCACAAAGCAATATTGTATAAGGCATTGGGAGCATAATCCGACTTAGGTGCCAAATCCACAATCGTCTGATAAATTTGGATGGCTTCCTCAAAATCCTCTTTGGCAAAAAGCCCGGTTGCCAAACGGAAACGGATGTCATTGGCCAACTCATGGGTGGGAAAATTGCGGATAAACGCCTTATAATTGGCAATGGCTTTGTCTTTCTGATTCAAGCCGTCATAGCACACCGCGATGTAATATTGCGCATTGGGTAAAATCGAACTTTCAGGATAATCGGCAATCAACTGCTGGAAAGCCGCGATAGTCTGCTCCATGTTTTTTTCCTGATAATAAATTTCTCCCACCCGGTACAAAGCATCGGTGGCCAGGCGGCTGCGCGGAAATTTTGTCACAAATTCCATCAAAGGTTTTACGGCATCGGCGGTTGCGCCTTTGCGGTAATAGCTCAACTGAATCCCTTCCATGGCATCTTTTACCTTGGGATCATCGGGATGCTGTTCCACAAACCGGGTATACGTTGCAATCGCCTTGTCATCCTGTTTGGCATTGTAGTAACACTGCGCAATGCGCAGGTCTATCTCCTTGCGGTGCGGATCATCCGGCCATTGCTCCAACAAGCGAAATGCGCCGATAGCCTCCTCATATTTCGAAGCTTTAAAGAAGGTATCGGCCATACGGTATGCCGCTTCAGGCGCTTTTTCGCTTTTTTTATAGAACGTAATCACTTTTTTCCAGGCATCAATGGCATTGGCATAATATTCCAATTGGAAGTAAGCTTGACCGGCATAAAACAACGCTTCCCCGGAATCGGGATCCTGGGGGTTTTGTTTGGCCAATTGCTCGTATTTAAAAATTGCGTCCTCATATTTTTTGGCATTAAACAAACTGTGCGCCACCATCAGCATGGCCGCGGTTTTCATTTTCGGAGTGCAATCCGGATCATCCAGCAATTCCTGCGCCGCCTGGCGTGAAACTTTAAAATCAGACAGTTCAAACGAGCTGTAGGCCAGCCCCAATTTGCTCCAATTCAGAACTGGCGAGTCTGAAAAATTCTCTAAAATCTTTTTATATTGGCTCACGGCCTGGGAGAACATCCCCATGCGGTAATAGGCTTCTCCCAAATAAAAATAGGATAAGGAACGCCACATACTCTTGGAAGGCGGAAAATTGGCAGCCAATACCTTGAGAATATAATGCGTTGAGGAAATCATTTGTTCATATTGCTTGGGTATAAAAAACGACATTTCCAAAGCCGCCAGCGCGGCATCAGAAATATCCGAATATTTATATTTCATTAAAATACTCTGATAAATTGGGATCGCCTGCCCGAATATTTCTTGCTTGAAATAGCTGTTTCCCATCAGATAAGTTGCCAGTTGCACATCTTCATGAATGGGGTAGGTAGTTAAAAATTCCCGGAAAGTTTGAACCGCTTCTTTGCTTTTCCCATCCCGCAGCAAAGTCCAGCCCATTTTGAATTTTGCGCTTCCGGAAACATATGAATTGGGATACTGGGTGAATACTTCGTTGTAGACGGCTATGGATTCAGTGGGTTTTTTCAGCAACCGTAAACATTCAGCTTTCATATATAAAGCATAGCTGGCCAACGGCGAGCGCTCGGAATCAGCCAAGAGTGTGTTGAAGGCCGCCAAACCATTGGTATAATCTTCCTGTTTTACATAACAAACGCCCATTTTATACAATGCATACAAACGATATTGCGCTTGGGGGTAATTCTTTAAAAAACCGTTGAATTCCTTCACGGCCACCGAATAATTATTACCTTTATAATAGGAATCGGCCTTGCTGTATGCCGCTTCCAATACATAAACCGAATCCGGATATTTCACAATAACATCTTTGTAGGACGCGGCCGCGGGTAAAAAACGGCCTAAATTTTCCTGGCAACGGCCGACATAGTACGTGGCCATGTCGCCTTCGACGGATTGGAAGTATTGCAGCGCCTGCGCGTATTGTTGGTTATGATAATAAACCAACCCCAGAGGAACGCGGACCTTCTTCTCGGTGCGGTAAAAAGGATATTGGGACGTTAACTTCTCAATAGTGAGCGAAGCGTCTTTCCATTTTCCGCGGACAATAAAACAAACCGCACGCCCGTATAAAACCTCGGGCGTAAGATAATTGTTTGAAAACTTATTTAAAAAAGTCTGCCAAACTTCCAGGGCGCCCAGGTAATCTTTTTGGTTGTACGCGCATTCCCCACGGCGGTATAAAGCTGAAGGAGAGTATGTTTCGTTAGGGTATTGCTTTAAAAACTCTTCAAACGCTTTCGAAGCTTTATCATAGAAACGCTGTTGAAATAAGGTTTCGCCTATCATGTACATAGCCCGGGGAGCATTGGGGAACTGTGCGTATTTTTGCGTATAATCTTTCCAAAGCCCGGCTATGGATTCATCCTGGGGTGCGGCACAATAGGTATCCACTGCGGTTTGCCAGGCTTCGTCCGCCGCTTTTTCCTTTTCAAGATCAAAAGCCCAACCCCGGGAAGCCGGCAGGGATATGGTGATACTCACCACGAACAACATTAATGAATATAAAAAGCCATGACCGCGTTTAAGCCGCATGCGCAATTCCCCTTTGAATAAAATTCCCCTGCTCTGAAGAGCGGGTAATTTGATCCGATATGAAGAAAATCATATTACTATTCCGTCACATCCCCGTGTGAAACACGGGGATGTCCCACGGTTAACGTATTAAGGTTTTGGCGTTCGGAAACCGGGACATTGTTCGGCTATTGGCCTAACTCAAGTCCGCTTCCCTCTTCGCCCAACGGAACAGCACTTTGAATTCTAACGGACTCTGAATTCGATTTAAGTATTTTCCCATTGGTATCCGTAATGGTAAGCTGCGCCGAAAAACCGCCGTCAGGCGCCGGCAGACCGCGGTCGTCTTTGCCATTCCAAACCACCTGATTGGGCGGATTTTCCTCGCCTGAAAAAACCCGGATAATGTCGCCATTCTGATCTTTGACGTTAAGTTCCCAGCTTTGCACCGGGTATTTCGAGGCTGCGGTAATGGCAAAGGTAGTGGTCTTTTTAATCCCAACCGGAGAGAAAATCTTCGGCGTGGCCGCGACTTTGACCTCATACCCGCCGAAAGAATAGCCGGCGGAAATCTTATGCGTTAAACCCAAAGCTTCAATACTGGCCGCATAATCCAGCGTGATATTCATGTATTTTCCGCCCACGCCCAAAGCCACGCGCATTTCATCATCCAACCCGGCGCGCACAAAAGCCATGTTGCTGTAGACATCCACCTGGGTACCGGCTTTCCACTTCACACCTTGATTCGCCAGTTGCTTGCTGATATCCACGTCCAGCAATAAGGCTTCATTAAATAATTTTCCCGCCAAACCCAAAGTAATGCCGGCCGGATACGTATCTCCCAAAACCGAGGGAGACAAGGCATTGTTCAGGAATAAACCGGCCTGAAATTCCGGAATGGGCGCATATGACCCGCCCAGATCAATCCCAAAACCGGTTCCGGTATGCCCGAACATATTTTCATTGGCAATTTTAATATTCGCACCCGCGGAAATTCCCAGCATGACATCACGCGCATAACTTAAATAGACGGCGCCTTGGCTCATGGAATTGGTAACATTGTCGTTTACCTTGTAATCCGCATCCCGCACATCAAACCCGCCCGAACTCAAGTACACCAGCCCGATTCCAAAATTACCCAAACTTTCAATGGGCATGGCAAAACCCAAAAAGTCAAACATGGTTTGTTCAAAAAGGATGACGTGTTGAACTCCAAATTGAATCGGATTTTGTGAAGCCAGGCCGGCCGGATTGTAAACAATGGCCGTGACGTCATCGGCCAAACCTGCCATGGCTCCGCCCATGCCTGCCGCGCGCGCGCCTACATCGTAGGTTAAATATTCTCCCGGCAAGCCATGGTCGCCTGTCCCTGCCGCCCACGTCAGGGAGGACAAACATAAAATCATCGTTCCCAACACCAATTTCCGGCAAATTAAATTCTGGACTTTCATCGCTTCACCCGCTTTCCGCGAAATGAGTAGTTAAAGAAGCCTATTTTTCCTTGTAAACGCCGATCTTGAAGCGGTATTTCTGTTGATCATTAACCTTAACCACGGCGATATAACCGCCATTGGCGATCATAACATCATTATCGTTCTTACCGTTCCAAATAACCGTATTGACAATTTCTCCCTTGGCGCCTTCATCCCCGGCGGCAATTTCTTTATGCCATACCAAATCTCCAAACAACGTATAAATATAAACCTTAACCGACGCATCGGTTGAACCAATCCGGTAGTCTATGTGCGCCCAATTCCGTTGCTCCGAACTGGCCGGATTGCAAGGATTGGGATAAACGCCGCCGTTTTCCGTCACACTGATCTTAATATCCACAAAGCTTGAAATACCGCTATCCACGCCCGAAGCCGCATAGACCCGGGCCGTTTCATTGCCCGCACCGGCAAAAAAGTTCGTTGCTGAATAACCCGTGGCATCGCTGACCGAAGCCGTGGCCGTCAACTGATTGGCACCATCCCACAAACGGCTGACAAACCTGTCTGCGATCGAGAACGTCACGTTGTCCCCGGAAATCGGGTTGCTGTTCACATCCACGACCTGGGCCATAAGTTGTGAAGTATTATTCGCCTGCATTTGATAGGGCGGAGTTTTTTGCGGTATGGACATGATAATCCTGGCAGGGCCGCCCGCGGAAACATTAACCTGAGCCGAGGTGCGGACCGTGGGGCGCGATGTACCATTGAGTTCTTTGACCCGTATGTAGATCGTTTCCGCCATATTATAATTCACGGTTAAAGTTTGTTCTCCATTGAGCGTTTGGCCCACCACCAAATCAGCCGTGGCCGTTCTCGTCGTGCCCAAGGACAAGGTCCCGGTGCCCGGAACGCTGGTACCGGGGTTGGTATACACTTCCAAAACAAAACCGACATTCGCCGTGCGTACAACCTGATCGTTGTAATCATCACGGACTTCAACCCGGACCTCAAACGTTTTCGGATATGCCTGTACGCTGACCGGGCCGGGCGAATCCACATTATTCACGAAAATACGGAAGTGAGTTTCACCCAAGGTGACTATCTGAATATCGGAACGCGATTCCTGGTTGTGGTTCATGCCTGAGTTTGATGTATCCTCGGGTAAAAGCGTCATCTGCCCCAAGGTTATCAATTTGCTTAAGAACCAGTTAGCTCCGGCAATCAATGGTGTTGTTACGGAAGGATAGGGGCTGGAAACATTCGGAACCCCATCAGGATTGGTTTCGCTGGTGCTTCGAACCAGAAAATTATCGGTAACATCCACGCGCCGGTTGCCATAGACGTCGGTGGCATAGATTGAAACCGGGAAATAAACACCCGACAATTCAGAACCGGCTCCATAGGAATTGGCAACCCCGCCTTT
>JAGVPM010000030.1 GCA_020052235.1 Candidatus Goldiibacteriota bacterium | reverse complement strand
TCTCCCTCTCCCGCAGCTAACGCCGGGGAGAGGGGATATTATATGATGCTCATTCCTCTCGTTGAGACAGTTGTGACACAGTCTCCAAGGGGAGAGGAAAATTAAATACCTGAAAATACTTTTTCATAACAGAACCCAACTCTTAGTCCAACACATGCGGTGTCAGGAAAACCACCAGTTCCACCTTATCCTTGGTCACCACGGTGCTCTTGAACAGGTATCCCAGGAGCGGTATGTCGCCCAGCAAGGGAATTTTTGATTCCTTGCTGATTTCGATATCGCGCACCATGCCGCCAATGGCCACGGTCTCCCCGTCGCCAACCATCATCTGGGTCGTAGCCGTACGCGTGGCGGTTTCCGGCGGATTGCCCGGGTTCACCACAGTGGTAACCTTCAAAACAGTGGGGCTCAAAAGCACTTGATTGTTCTTGGAAATGTGCGGCGTCACCGTCAGGATAATGGGCAGTTCCAAATATTCCACGCCGGCTTTGACCACGCCGTTGCTTACCACGCTGGTGTTGTAGGGTATATTCTGGCTGGCGGATAACGAAGCCACTTGATTATCCAAAGTCGCAATCCGCGGATTGGAAATGGTGTTGGCAGTCCCTTTGGCTTCCAGGACCGCCAGGGTTGCGCTGATATCCACGCCGCCTTGCAACAGTCCCACCGAAAGTGTGCCCACGGATTTAATGGCCGCCGGGTTGGACGCAGCCGAAATATTCGGGTTCGACGAAGGATCATTCATGCTGGACGTCCAGCGAATACCCAAATCCTGTTCATTGGA
The DNA here is from genome assembly GCA_020052235.1 of Candidatus Goldiibacteriota bacterium. GTDB lineage: Bacteria > Oederibacteriota > JAAXVQ01 > JAAXVQ01 > JAAXVQ01 > JAAXVQ01. Next base: position 26,093 of record JAGVPM010000030.1, on the reverse strand, counting down.
AACGGAAACTTCCACGATCTTGGCTTCAATCATTACCTGCTTGGATTTTTTATCCAAGCTGCGGATCAGGCTCGACACGCGCAGCATGTTGCCCGGAATGTCGGTAATCACCAGGGCGTTCTCGCGATCATTGACATTCAGGCTTGCGTTGCCGGAGAGCATGGGTTTCACCAAGGGGGCGAGCTTCGCAACTTCGGCGTAGTTCAAGGTGAACGTGCGCGTCAACAAGTGCGAGGGCGCATCCAAACGCGCCAGCACGCTTTCACACTTGATTAAATCGCTGGGAATGGCCGTCACGATCACACGGTTGGCCTGGCCGTCCACAATAATCTTGGAACGGCTGCCTTCAGTCAAACCGGCTTCCAGGGTTTCCTTTAAATTGGTGTTTTTCACGTCGACGTTCTTCAGCGCAAACACCCGGGTCTCGGGTGAAAATTCCGAGGCCAACCCAATGCGCAGCGTATTGCCGCCCAAGGCAAACGCCAGTTTGCGCGGTTTCAACAGCATATCCAAAACCGTTTCAAACGGCTGATCGTTGACCGTCACGGTCACCTGGCTTTGCGCGCCGGATAAATCCTGGGCCCCCGGGGAAACCACCAGATCAAAACCCGCGTCCTGCGCCAAGGCGCGCAGGACCGAGACAAAATCCGCATTCTGAAAATCCACCGAAACCCGGGTATTCAAATTGCCCCGGTTCGGCAAGTTCTCCGCAATGACGTTGGGATTGTTCAATTCCAGCACGACTTGATTCTGATCCTTTAAAACCACGAACGGCACGGCTTGCACCATTTGCAGGGCCAACCGCACCAGCGGCTCCCCGGCCTGCTCCTCGGCATATGCGTTGATGCGGCGGACCGCGCCTTTAGGCAAACCCGACAATTTCCCATTCCAGGACAAGGCCGCGCCGTGAATCCAAAGATTCAAAAACTCATTGCGCTTTTCACGTTCCACCCGGTAACGCACCGGGCCGTCGGTGGTCACCACCACCCGGGTTTTTTCCCCCGTGTCTTCCACGGAAACATCCACCACCTTATAGGCCGCGGTTTCAGCCGCGGTTGCGTCCGAAGCCTTCACGGGTTCCACTTCCACGGCCGTCGAATCCGCCGCTGTTGCGCGTGCCTGCCGAACCGGAACCGGGGCCGCATTTTTTTCAATAGCCGCCGCGCCGGCCGGCGCCACGGACAGCCCGGTCGGCTCGGGAGTTACTTTCCAGGTTTGCGCCTGCTCCAAGTCCAATACCACCCACACTTCCGAACCGTGTTGGGCGGCACGGATTTTTTGCAAAAATTCTTGGTTGACCGCCAACGTAGCCGGCTTCCAGGCCAACACCGCGCCGGAAAGCTTAATTAAAAACCGGTCGGGCTTGGCCAACGCCTGCGACATGTACCTAACCTTGCCTTGAGTTATAATTTTCACATACGGTTTGCCGGCATGCAGCTCGGAACGGATCAAGGTCACCCGGACGCCCGCGGACGCAGATTTGGCCGCCTTCGGTTGCATTGCCGCTTCGGATTCCGCGCTTACCGCGGATATATCCGGAGCCGCGTTTTCATCCGGTGAAGCCGCGTTGTCCTGAGTTTCCGCCTGAGCGTCCTCAGCCGCAAAAGCGGCCCGGGGCGAGCCCAACGGTTGCGTAAGCAAAACCCAGGCTCCCGCCGCCAACATCAGTGCACCGACCGCACATGCCCATGTGATTTTTTTCATAAGCCGTTTTTCACTCCTTTGATCCGGCTGCTAGTGTAGTGCGTCCAACGCTTCTTTACATTTGATTGTCATTGCGAGAAGCGTTTTTGCGACGAAGCAATCTGTTTTAAGCTCTAAACGCTCCGAAAAAACGAGATTGCTTCGCTTTGCTCGCAATGACAAATGTAAAGCTATTTAAGAAACACTACACTAGCGCAACCGAAAAACTATCCGGTCGTCGCCTTGTTTCAATTCCACTTCGTTGCGGTTTAAAATTTCACCGGTAATCCCTGCCACCGACTGGTTGTTTTCTCCGTACAAACGCCCATTCTTAAGCAGATACCCGAACTTCGGACCGCTTTGCGTGGTGAACAGCGCCAGGGAGCGCTGCGGATGGTAAATCACGCCGGTCAAGCGCAGTACGGCAATGTCCGTGCGGTTCATAATATTATGCGCCGGGCCCGTCTGCGGCTGCACAAACGGATCACGGCGGCCCTTCACCTGATACGAGGCCTGCGGCTTGAATAATTTTTCATCCTCGGCCACGCTCACGCCGACCGTGCTCGCTGCCGCAACGGAAACCAAACCTGCGGCCAACACCGCCAGCCACCCCAAGCTTTTAATGAGTTTGCTGCACATAGGTCACCAAAGTTAATTCGGCAAAAACGGATTCGGATTTGCCGGTTTTATCCTTGCCGGTCAGTTTAACGTTCTGCGCAGTTATCAGACGCGGCAGGTTGGCCAACTTGATCAAAAACGCGCCCAAGGTGTGATACGAACAGGCGGCGGATATTTTTATCGGCTGTTCCCAATACCCTTTGCGCTGCACGGGCGGCTGCGGAGTAAACTGCAGTTCCTTCAGGTTGCATTCGGTGGCCACGCGGGTAATGTCCTTGATTAACTCCGGTACGCGCGGACGCGCGGGCACGCGGTCTTCCAAACGCTGAATAATCATCTGCGTGCGCGCGGAACGTTCCTGAAATTCCGCGTATTGCGACACCAGGCTGCGGGCTTCGCCCAGTTCCTTTTCCTTGAGCGCCAGGATTTGCCGCTGGCGGTGCAATTTTTTCGCCATGGGTGCGTAGGCAAACAACGCATAAAAAACCAGCACAGCCAGCACGGCCGATCCGAGAATGATCCACGTTTGTTTTTTCATCGCGTGTTCCCACCGTTGCCTTCGTCGTTCCGGCAGCTCAGCTGAATTTTAAATTTCACCTGCGTATGCGTGGCGGTCTGGGTGTCGGTCAAGGCTTCGAGCTGCACATCGCGGAAGCGTTCGGAATTCTCCAGCGCGCTTAAAAAATCCGCCACGGATATTTTGCTGTACGCTTCCCCCTCCAAGTCCAGCCGCAGCAACGCGGATGCAGGCGCAGGCTTGACTTGAAGCAGTGTGAGCCAAAGGTCTTCCCGCATCAAATTCGCCAATTCATCCAGCACCGCGATCCAAACAGCCTGTTGCGGCAGCAATTGGCGGATGGTGCCGCGCAACCGGTCCGCGTATTGCTCGCGGGCGGTCAAATCATGCAAATAACGGATGGTTTCCGTCAACTGGGCCGCCGCCGCGTCAGTCTTGGCAATTTTTGTTTCCGTGCGTTTGGTCAGGGAAAGCAAATTCAAAAGCAAAAGGATCAAAAGAATCACCAGCGCCGATCCGCCTAAAATGGCGTACGTATAGATGCGCTGCGCCCCTTTGGTTTTCCTAACCTTGGCCGGCAGCAGGTTAATCCGGATCATGGATTATCCGCCCCTCCCCGCAAAGCCAATCCCACACTCACATTGAACCTATGGGCGTTGGCGTGAATAAAATCAAGGTCGAACAATTTCTCGGAAATTTGCAGCACCTTAAAGGGATCATTTAATTCCACGGGCACATTTAATTTCTCCGCCAAATATTTGTCCATATTCTTCAGCTGGGCCGAGCCTCCCGAGAGCACAATACGCGTGACGGTTTTTTTACGGATTGAACTTTCATAGTAGGAAAACGAACGCCTGATTTCCGCGATCAGCTTGTTCAACAGCGAGTTCAACGACTCCCCAACGCGCGCCGATTGGTCTTCCTTCGTCGGCACCTCAATTTGCATGATGTCCTCAGTCTCGGTCAGCACCTTGCCCTGCAGGCGCTTAAGTTCGTCCGCCTCGGCCAGGGAAACTCCGAACTCCCGCTGAATTTCGCGGGTAAAATTATTTCCCGCCACTTGGATATCGCGCGTCAGGTGAGAAACGCCCTCTTCAAGAATATTAATGGTCGTCAGTTTGGCGCCCATGTGAACCAGGCTGATGGTTTCGCCCTCCAAATGCCCGTAGTTGCGTTCAAACGCATTGCTGAGCGCAAACGAGTCCACGTCGATCACCATCGGGTTCAATCCCGCCCGTTTGAGCAAATCCAGATGCCGGTCCACGATTTCTTCCTTGGCCGCCACCAAAAGGATTTCCAGTTTCTTTTGGCCGTCTTCCTCAATCTCGCCCAGGCGGTCAAAATCCAAAACCACCTGATCAATGGCCAGGGGAATATATTGCTCAGCTTCGTAGCTGATCACATTTTTCAATTCCTCGTCGCTCATAAACGGCAGCTTGACATAGCGCACGATCGCGTCATCCCCCGGCAACGACGTCACCACATCCTTGGTATGGATATTGTGTTCTTTGAACATTTTTTTTACAATGTCGGCCACCAGATCATTTTTAACATCGGCATCGGCTTCTTCTTGAACTTCCAGGGGAATTTCTTCGAGGGCAAGATTAATCAAAGACAACTGTTCCCCGGTGCGCTTGAGCTGCACCACTTTCACGGAAGAGGAACCAATGTCCAAGCCAACCAAATTGTTAGTTTTAAAAATATTAAACACCTGCGCCTCCTCACTCTTTCCAGCTAAAAAAAATCGCAAGTCCCTTTTTCAAGCTACTATATATCCGGCTTTTCTTTTCCAGAGGCACAACATATAGATGCCAAATTATTCATCTATTAAAACCCTTTAAAAACAACGTTTTTTAAAGATGTTTTTCCATTTGCAAAATTTTTATATATTTTTTTGTAATTATAGAACATATCTTCAGAAAAAGACAATAAAAAAAGGGGGTTTTTCTATCTTCGCCACTATATAAAATTTAATTTACCCGTAGAGGAAGACAGGCATCACATCGCACATCGGGTGCCAGGCACCGTGTCCGGCAACGCGCACATAGGGTGCCTGGCACCATGTCCATGGTTCGGCTGAAACTGGCCGAGACCAATAAAATCGTATGGGTCGATGCCCGCCAGCTTTCTTTGGGCCCGGTTACGTGCGAACCTTTTCAAGGGATATTAAAAGACAAAATAATTGAAATACAAAAAACGCTCAGCGAGGTGTGGCCCAAGACCTATGCGGAATGGGAAGATGGCTTCCGGCGGGATGCGAATCCCGAGGGAGAAATAACCTGGTTTTTAAAACTGGCACAAATGTACGCAAGCTATTGCGCGCCCGAAACAAACCCGGACAGAAAAAAAGAGATTTTCAATCTCTTTATGAATTGCTCCTTTGCCACTGAAAAAACCGTATTATTTACCGCTGAATTAAAATTGCTCACCAAACAAGAAGCCAACGCCGCCATCCACTATTATTATCACGGAAAGCACGAATAAAATTCCGCACTTGTTCTAACGCAATTGTTTTTCTTTATCCAGACAACCCAGCAAAAACTTTTCAAGCTTGGGAGCATGTTCAGCTTTATATTTCGAAAAAGCCTCAATATGCCCGCCGCCTTCAATGGTCCACAGTGTTTTCGGTTCCTTGGCTTTTTCGTAGAGCGCTTTGCTTTGCGCATACGGAATCACACTGTCATTGGTGCCGTGGATGAGCAGGAGTGGTACAGGGCTGATTTTATCAATTGCCAAACATGCGCTGTATTCGTCGGTCGTTAACGTCGAACTTATGGATTCGGATGCCGGGGACGGCAGGGCGGAAAATTTATCTTTCACAATGGCGTGATAGGAATAAAAAGTCGCCTCGATAATCACCCCACGAATGCCCGGGAAATGGTTGTTGCCTAGTGCCGCCAAGGCATTGGTTCCTCCCAAGCTTTGGCCGAAAATGAATAGTTTGTTTTGGTCGATATCTTTCCTGCTCAACACATACTCGATTGCCGCCACCGAATCCTCGTAAAGGCCTTTCCTATCCGGGCGGCCTTCGGATATCCCGTATCCGCGATAGTCAAAGACAAACAGATTAAATCCCATGGAAGGCAAAAACGAAACCAGCGGATAATGGTAGGACATGTTTTGCGCATTGCCGTGAAAATGAATGACCGTCCCCAGCGCTTTCCCACTTGCGGGAATGAACCAACCCGAAAGCTTGGTTCCATCTTGGCTCCGGAAACTGATTTCTTCATACGCGTATCCGTCGGCTTTGGGTGTTTGATACAAGGTATGGTCGGGATAATAAAAATACTGATCCACACATCCGGTTAAACATACCAGAAAGATTAATGTCAAAGTTTTAAATATCGTTTTCATCGCGCCTCAAGGTTGTGAAATCAATAAAGTTCCAGTGACAGTCTATTAAATCGAAAAATTTAAGTCAACAACCCGCTATTTATAATTTCCAATATTCCCCGGAGGGCGAGGGCGGATGGGCCATCTGTTTTGGCAGTGCGGGCCTTGACAAGCGTTCTGCGGAAGCCTACACTAATACGTCAAATCGCACTTATTTCAGGAGGTGGCCTATGCATCACATGTTGGGTGTGTTGGCGTTGATTCCCGTCGCCATGCTTTTAACCGTAAGCTTTTTTTCCTCTTCACGCGGCAAAAAACCGAGGATGCTTCCTTAAAAACCTTCGGTTTGGCGGTTGCCATTGTTTTGTGGGTGGCGGCAGCCGTAATTCTGGGCGCTGGCATTGTCAGCATGACATGCTGCCGCCACGATGGTTGGGGAAAAATGGGCATGATGAAAAATCAAGAATGTTATCCCGGCATGAAACCCATGCTCTGTGCCCCGGGTATGAATGCCATGCCCTGCGCCCCAGGCACGCTGCAACAGCCCCAGGCAGCACCTGCAAAGGAAGAGAAGAAAAAATAATTTTCAGAAACATGCCGTCTATCGTTCAATGATCATCAGACCCTAACCCGAATTGGATATCACATTTGGGACATCCAATTCGGGTTAGGGTTAAATTTCGCGTTTTTCAGATGGAATAAATCCGATTTTTCTCTTCCTGCGCAACACACTGGACAAATGCATGAAACCCCTCATCCGCTCGCCTGACTCGCCTTAATAGCACTACCCCTTAACCTGCCCCTTCCCCACCGCGGCCCAATCCAATTTCCGCGTCAAAAACATAACCAGCGCCAGCACCAAGAACAACCCCAGGCTGCCAATGAGCAGCGCGTAGTCTTCCAGTTGCAGCACCACGTACATGTACGCGTACAGCGTACTTAGAATTAGCGCCAGCAACCCCGTGTGCCGGAGGCTGGCGAGTATGCTCTTCGTGTACATTAGAATAAGCGCAATAATCGCCGCGCAGGCTGCCAGATACGCCCAGCCCAATCCAATATGTTCCGAGAGCGAAAGCAGCAGTGTGTAAAAAACAATCAAGGAAATACCGATGAGCAAATATTGCACGGCATGGACCGGCTTGCGGATTGATTTGCCCAGGACATCCAACATAAACAGCGCCAGGAACGTCAGGCCAATGAACATGATGGAATATTTAATGGTGCGGGAAGTTTGTTGGTATTGATCCACTGGGACAAACAAGTTGACGCCAAAGGCCGTTGGCAAAACATCCTGTTTGTCCTCACCCAGCCACTGCTGGGGAAAATTGCGGTTTAGGTCCAGCACCTTCCACTCGGCCTTGAAATGGCCGGATTGAATGTCGCGCGAGTCCGGAAGGAAATTTCCGACAAAACTCGGCGCGCCCCAGGCGGATTCCAACAGCACATTCGTCTGCTTGCCCAAAGGTACAAATTCCAAAAACTCATGCCCCTTGTGATTCAAATCAAAAGCAAACTTATAGATGCGCACGTTGTCCGCCAGCGGGACCGAAGCATGAATGCCGGAGGCCACCACATCCTTGCAGGTCAGGCCCGGCGCAGCTTCAATGTCCGTATGGTTCCAGCGGATGCGGACCGTGTTCTCAATGCCTTTGGTATTGGTCATGCCCAAACTGAGAAAGGCGCTGTCCCACAGGACGTTCTCGGATTTCAGATTCAATCCTTCCACTTCCGGGTAAGCAAAAGCACCGGACACTTTTAACTGCGCCCGGTACAGCACCACTTTGTAAATACCGCGATAGCGCACCTCCGGGGTCATGGTGCCCTCAATGTCAAGCCGCTCCGGCAGGAAATGCGCGAAATGCACGTTGAATTGCAAGTTGCCTTTTTCGTCTTTGAAGTATTGCTTATACGGCACCGAAAGAATTGGAGCGGAAATAATCTGCCCGCCGCCGGACCACTGCTCGGCAATTTCAGCCACGGCGCTGTTCTTGCGGGTTTTCCTATCTTCGACCAGGAAGTTCATTAAAAAAGCGGGAATAAGCAGCACGGCCATGAGAAACCCAATCACAAACAACCGCAACCCCACGGACAATCCGTCGGGTTTTGGGGGAACGGGCACTTGGACTTTTTCTTTTTCCGGACTGATTTTACGCGGCATTGGAACGCTCCTTTATAACGGGGTTATCACACGGATTCTTTTATCTTCCAGAGCAAATGATACAAGGGCGCCATCTCAGAAAACGAACGCATGACCTCATCCAAAACCTTGGGGCCAATACCCTGCTTGTCTACGGGTTTGCTGCAAATCAGGTAAAGGGTTTTACGGTCATGCCAGGTTCTAAGCGCCTCGGGAAAGTCGCCTGGGCGCGGTTTCTTATACATTTCACCTTCCAGTTTTATGTCCTCGCGTTTTTTCAAAAAGCCAATAACCTTCCGAAGTTTTTCCGGTTCTTCCTCAATGAGCCCGCGCAGGGCGTCCATGGTGGCGACCGATGCGGCGAAAAAACCCATCCCATAGGCATACCCGGTTTGCGAAACCTCAAAAAACCAGGCCGGGGTATCGGCCCAGTCTTCCCGCGGCCGTTTAAACGTCATCCAAAGATTGGTTTTATAGGGCGACTTGTCTTTGGAAAACCGCGTATCCCGGTATATGCGCGAAATAATTTTAGCGGGATTGACATAAAGCTTGGGGTCCATGATCTCCATGGGCTCACTTAAAAACCCGGCCATCTGCCGCATGGGAGCCAACACCTGCTCCTCAAACGTTTCCCGATGCGCCTCAAACCAGGGCCGGGTGTTGTGTTTGCCCAGTGCCTTTAAAAACCCGAAACATTCCCCGGAAAACCCGGCAAATTTTTCCATGCTCATATCATCCTCGTTTTCGTTGGCCTATACCAACGCCATATTGTTTTAAAGCTTAAATCCTTCTTTTTCCGGTTGCAAGATATTACTTCAATTTTTTATCTGTTAAAAAAAGCAGGGACAGTTGATTTAACTCACCTTTGTGTGAATTAAACCTACTGTCCCTTGACCCTCCCGCGCGGGGAAGGATTTATTGCTTTTTCCCTATTAAACAACTACCGTATCAACGCCACCTTCTTTTTCACATTGAGCACTTCCTTGCCCGCGGCATCGGTGGCCACCACGCGGCAGAAGTAGATTCCCGGCGCCACGCCTGCGGCTTCCCAGGTGGTGGTGTTGGTTTGCCCATTGCTGCTGTCCTTGCGTTCTTCAATACGCGCAACACGTTCACCCGTGAGGCGGTAGATATCAATGACCACTTTGGCCGTGCCTTGGGCCGCGTAGGCAAAGGTCACCTTGCCGCGCGCTGGATTCGGGAATGCCGTTACCTGGCCTTCGTCCACTTTCACTCCAGTCGTAGGTGTGGACGTCGCGGTCGAAGTGGCAATCGGCGTGGCCGTCATGGTAATAGTCGGCGTTTCTGTCGGCGAAACAGTTGGTGTGACCGTCGAGGTCCCGGCGATACTCATTATTTTCATTCCGCTTCCACTGCCATTGGCAGACGCTCCATGCACTGTGTCCGGACGGCAGACACGAATCCAATCCAGTTGGCTGTACTTGCCCGCAGCACCTTCGATGGTGATCTGGACCTGGAATTGATGTATGCCGCTCCAACCGGTACTGCCCTTGAGGTCAAACTCAAACGTCAATGCCGGAACACTGCAATCGCGGCTGGGGCCAATGTCCCAGTATTGCCATGCGCCGCCAACTTCCTGGATGCCTATCTTCCACGTGCTGCTGCCGCTGCCTCCCAGGTAGCCCACCTGTACTTGACCGAATGTATCCACGTCGCAGGTGATGACTGGGGAGAGTACCTTGCCCCAAACATCTTCGGCAGTGCGCGAGACCACAACCCCGGTACCGCCGGCCAGGTATCCAATCCAAGCATTGTAATTCACATCGTTGCCTTCATCCGCCCAACCTTCCGGCTTGGTTCCCTGGATTCCGTTGAATTCATCCACCCAGGCATCGGCTTGTGGTGTGGGCGCCGGTGTGGGCGTCCATGTGTATGTGGGGGTAATCGTCGGTGTGAGCGTGGCCGTGCGCGTCACGGTCAGCGACCCACTGCCCTCGCGGTATATACGCACCCAATCCACGGAATACGTTCCATACCCTTCCGTGGTCAACTGTACGCGGAAATCGTGCTCACCGCTCCATCCGGTAACCGACGCCAAGTCAAAGCTAAAGGTCCCGGTCTGGTTGGAACTGCTGTTTAAATCCCAAAACTGCCAGGCGCCGTTGACTTCCTGTATGCCCACTTTCCACATGGCGCCTTGATAGTGAATGCCCGCGACATTGATTTCAACATATTTATACGTTGAAACGTCGGTGTGGATGATGGGGGATAGAACCTTACCCCACGTGGCGCTTTGATTTTTGGTGATAATGGCAAGGTCGCCGCTGTTGTTGATCTGTGCATTGAAGGAGGCGTCGTTGCGTTCATCCATCCAACCTACAGGCTGGCCGCTGCCGGGGTTGTCAAAATTATCCATCCAGGTTTCAATGGGCAGGGGTGTGGGTGTCATGGCCGGGGTAAGCGTGCTGGTGAACGTGGGCGTCGCAGTCCAAGTTGGAGTGGCCGTAAATGAGACGATCATCGTCCTCGTCATAGTTGGTGTGGCTGTCGTGGTTCGGGTGGCTGTCGTGGTTCGGGTGGCTGTCGTGGTTCGAGTGGCTGTCCGGGTCCGGGTGGCTGTCCGGGTTCGAGTGGCTGTCCGGGTCCGGGTGGCTGTCCGGGTTCGGGTGGCTGTCCGGGTTCGGGTGGCTGTCCGGGTTCGGGTGACTGTCCGGGTTCGGGTGGCTGTCCGGGTCCGAGTGGCTGTTATGGTCCTGGTAACCGTCCTGGTCCTGGTGCCGGTCCTAGTCCTGGTGAATGTCATGGTTACGCTTGGGGTGGCAGTATTTGTCACGGTCATGGTAGACGACGGGGTAACACTGGGGGTGGCGGACGATGTTACGCTGGGGGTAGCGGAAATTGTCACAGTGGTGGTGGCTGTCGCAGTTTCGCTTGGGGTGACCGAAGTTGTCGCCGACGTGGTGGCCGACATAGTCACACTCGGGGTAGGTGTGGCGGTCGCAGTAATGGTTGCCGTCGGGGTTAGGGTTTCAGTCTGTGTCGCGGTTAAGGTCACAGTCGGCGTGGGCGTGGATGTCTGGGTTATGCTTGGGGGTTCGGTTATGCCGGGGGTGGGTGTTACAATAACTTCACCGGCTGTTAGTTCAGCCCCGTACAACGTGGGACCGTACGGACCCGGCGCCCATGGGAAAAAAAAGCGCCATTGGAAATCAACCCCATAACCGAGCCCCGCGTCCCCTCAGGCATATTGGTTCCAGAGGTAAATTGCCCTGAATTCGGATCATACACTTCCACGGCTGTTCCTTCACCGGCAACTGCCACTTTTCCATTGGACAGTAATACCGGTATCCCGCCCACGCGGGTACTCATGGTGCCGGTCTGAGAAAACGTGTTGGCCGAAGGATCGTACAGCTCTGCCGGAACCGCGCTGTTGAAAATAATCAGCACTTTGCCGTTGGCCAAGGTCACGGCCTGATTGCCGCCACCCGAAATCATGTTGGGTCCGGGAGAAAAAGTTCCGTTAGCTGGATCATACAGTTCGGTTGTATTATCCGGCCCGCCGGCAATAAGCACCTTGCCGTTGGCCAGCAAGGTTGCGGTATGGCCGTAACGCGCTTTGGACATTGCGCCCGTGGCTGTAAATTGATTGGCGCCGGGATTGTAAATTTCCGCTGACGAATTATTATAGCCTCCGGCCATCAGTACGTTGCCATTGGCCAGCCGGGTTGCCGTATGCAGAACCCGCGCGCTTACCATGTTGGTGTAGTCTCTTGAAAAACCAATACCATTGTACAACAAGGCCTCGGACAGGGTGGCTCCATACCGCGTGCCGCCGGCCAGCAAAACCTGGCCACTGGTCAATAGGGTTGATGTATGGCTGGCGCGGCCCAAATTATAATTAAAATCACCCACATAGGAATACGTGTGCGAGGAAGCACTGTAAATATAACCAGAATAAATCGGCTGCTGATTGTTGGCATTCACCCCGCCGGACAAAAGGACGTTCCCATTACCCAACCCCACGGCTGAAACCCCGGCCATGGGCCAGCGCGGATAAGACTGTGTGGTTTTCAGCCAGTTCAGCACGGAAGCATATTCCCCGTGAAAAACGCGCACCGAATCCAAAGTGAGCGCGGCCGTGCCGGCCGGGCCATTCAGCCAAAACTTGATGGAAAACTGCGACAGATTGGCACCGGCCGCCACGTCGCTTAATTTCATGGTGTACGTCCCCGCGGCCGTCAGATGAGAAAATGCCGGAAAATATCGGAACGAGCCGCTTTCTTCCTGCACGCCAATATCCACATAGCTATCCGCCGTAATGCTTGTGCTTTTAATTTCCAATGTATCAAACGTCTGCGTATCCAAACCTGCAATGACGGGTGAAATCACATCCCCGTATGTCTGGGATGAACCAATCAGCTTGATCTCCGCACCCGTGTCCCCATCTCCGCGGATCGCGGTATTGTTTTCAATGTAGGTATACTGATCCCGCCAACCAGTGGGGGCAAAATACCTGGGCCCGGTAAAATATTCCGCATAACCCTGCGCGGTCGGGGTAACAGTTGGGACCGGGGGCATGGTCCGCACGCGCACGGAATCCAATATCGCGTTGGTGGTCCCGGCCGTGCCATTGATCCAAAACTTGAGTGAGAACTGCGAAAGATCGGCGCCCGGAGCCACGGTATTCAAATTAATGCGGTACATGCCGGGCGTGTCCATGTGAGCAAACACCGGATAATAAATGCGTGCTCCGGTTTCCTGCTGCACGCCGATATCGAGCCAACCGCCGGAGGTAATATCATTAAGCGTGATCTCCACGATGTTAAACGTTTGCGTATTGAGCCCTACGATGATGGGTGACATCACATCGCCATAGGTGCCGTTATTTTTCAGCTTCAAGACTGCACGGCTGCTCCCGTCGCCTTTGAGCATGACATTGTTTTCCTCAAACGTGGTCAAATCCCGCCAGCCCTGCGGAAGCTCCTGCGCCGCCCCAGTGAAATGTTCCTCGTAGGCGCCGGTAACCGTCACTGTGGGGATTGGAACAACAGGTACGATTTTTAAATAATCCAGCGTGACTTGCCCTTGATTGGACGGCCCGTTAATCCAATGTTTGACCGAGAAGGCCGACAAATCCGCAGTGCCTGCAAACGAGCTTAAACGCTTCCGGTACACGCCCGGTTCGTCAATGTGGCCAAAAGCCCCGAAATACCGGTACGCACCGCGCTCTTCCTGCACCCCTAAATCCACGTACGCGTTGGCTGAAACCGCGCTCACTTTGAATTCCACCGCGCCGTATTGATTGGTGTCCAGATCATAGACAATGGGTGACACCACATCCCCATATGTGCCGTTGCCCAACACCTTCAGCAAGGCATTCGAAGCACCATCCCCAAGAACGGAACTGTTGCTTGAGGGCGAATTGGTGCTGTCGCGCCAGCCGAACGGCACCTGATTGGCCGGACCATTCAGGTCGTCCGCAAAGCCCGCAGGCGAGCCCGGCGTGGGATAAATTTTAAAATAATCAAACTTGGCCTGGCTGCTCCCGGCCGTGCCCGCGATCCAGACTTTGATCAGGAAACGCGACAAATTCATTTGCGAAGAAAAATCCGACATACGCAGCCGGTATACCCCAGGAGCGCGCAAACTGTTGTACACGTCCTTGGCCGTGCCCTCGGTGCCGTCGGCGTGCACTTCCACAAACTGCACGGTGACATTGGCGCCGGCGGAAATACTGTCGAGTTTGAATTCAATGCGGTCATTGGCATTCACATCCAAGCTGCGGAAAATCGGCGAAGTTACATCGCCAAAGGTATTGCCCGCCCCCAATTGCAGCACGCCGTCGGTGGTTCCATCCGAGCGTATGGCGGCATTGTAGGCATCCTGCCAACCTGAGGGCTTTTGCCCTGCCAAGCCCCAAAAATGATCCAAATAGCTGTTCATCGACCGGTCGGTTTTAATAAGTTTCACATACTCGCAATCCAAACTCCCGGCCGACGCACTGTCGTCTTTTTTAAACACCACTTTAAACTCGGACATGTCCACCGGACCCGCATCCCAGGTAAATGGATGGACTTTTTGCGTGAACACACCGGTCCCGGAAATAATCTCCGGCGCCCAATAATAGCGTCCCTGTTTATCCTTGATGCCGACTTTAACCGCCGTCCCGTTCACTTGGCTGACTTTCACTTCCAGGGTATCGAAATATTCTCGAACATTCAGGTCCTTAATCACAGGCGAAGCAATTTCATTTTCACTGGCCGAGGCAATTGTCATGCGCCCCGCATACACTTCATTGCTCTGTGCGCAGAGCAGGGTCGAAGCAACGGTGGTCCAACCCGGCAACGCGTTCCCCACGGTGCCTACAAAGCCTTCATAGTAGCCTTCCGGCTCCGCGGCGCAGCCGCGGGCTTGCACATTGTTTTTAAAATCCTGCACTGAAGCCCAGTCTTGCCCTTGGCTGTAGGTCAGCTGCCCGGCCGTATACCAACCCAGGCCCACATAATTCTGGTTGTCCATATTGGCAAACGCATCCGACATGGCAACCGCATTGTTCCAGCCTGAGTTTTCCGCCCACTTTCCGAATCCCATGCGATCGGCCAGGAAAGCCATATAGTAAGGCGCGGACCAATCGCTTTGCAGCGGGCTTTGGTTGTTGACACTTTCGCCAAAGGCGCGCCCGGATTGTTCCACTGCCGTGTTGGCAAAATATACGTTGACCTTATTGCCAATGGCCGGCAAATACCGGTCAGGCACAAATCCTCGCCGCACCCAGTAGTTATTTTTAGTCGCACCTGAAAGATCGTTGTTGATCTCTGCTTCGATATCCCCGGAACGTCCGGCGTATCCGCCTTCCATCAAGATCAATTTGCCGGTGAAAATTTGTTTCAGCACGTCAATCTGCCAATTGGCAAAATCCGCCAAACTTTGATGGTACCAGTTTAAAAATTTCTCCGCCACGCTGTGCGCGGCAACAGGGTGCGCCGTATCCATGAGCGACAAGCCGTCGAAATCCGCGCTTCCGGTCCCGCCCCCCGCGGTGGTTATGGCCAGATCCACATAAACCAGCCGGCAATCCGCCGGAGTGGTCAGGTTCGCGGTGATATTCATCCACGACGTATCGCTTATGGATTGGGTAAGGGCTACGGCCGTATTGCCTTGCGCATCCCGGGTATAAATCCGTACATTTCCCGCACTCCCGCTCTCGGCGCGCACCCAGCCTGGCAGTTGGTACGCGGTCCCGGGGTTTACCGGCACGTCCTGGCGCAAGTAATAGCCCAAGCCGCTCGGCGCCTGATAGCGCAAATACCGCGTGCCGTCATGGGCGCCGCCGGTCATCACCGCCGGACTCCACGCTCCCTGATTCAAACAGGCCTCCGCACTGCCCCAATTGGGAATAGTTCCCAGGTTCTGATAATAATAGGCAACACCGTTGACCGTATGGTCCTCAAACCCTCCGTTCACCAAGCGCTCGCCCACCCCGGCCCCGGCCCCGGGCACAAAATTCCTGATGGCCGCCAGCTCTCCGTCGCCTTGATAGCGCGTTTCCAGGTTGGCGCGGGCTTTACTGTCCCACGCCCAGTAGCAATTCACATTACCCGAATAATCTTCTTTCCATTCCGGACGGTCCCCGGATTTTTTAGGATCAAAATCATGGATGGGAAATGCCACTTCGCCGTATTGCCCCACGGTCAAATAAACTGCATGAAAATTAGTGCCCAAAACTTCAAAAACACGCTGCACATAATTCCGGAAATAAGTTTTGTAATTATCATCCCAGATGCTGGCCATGGAGTCCGGGGTGTTCCCGAATGCTTCGGGCATCCATTCCACACCGTATTGATTCTTCAAACGTTGGACCGGGTTCACGGCGGTAAACAGCCATTCCGGTACGGGAAATGGATTAATCCGTAAAATAACCGAATATCCTTTTTCGCGCAGCTTTCGTATTTCTTCTTGTTTCTCGGTTATATAATCATTGGTGGTGTTGCCTTCGGCGGGCTCAAATAAGCGCCAGCGAATGTAGACATTTTTTGTACGCACTCCGGCGTCATACTCTTGCCCTAAAAAAGCATTATCCGTGGGTACGCCGTGCAGGGCCGGATCGCCGGTCGGAGCCTGATGCGCTGTGGGTCCCGACACATAACCCGGTATATAAAAAAAGGATTCGTCCCAAATGGTCCCGTAGGTATGTTGGGCCACCGGCGTGGGAGTAGGCTCCGGCGCTGTGGCTCCCGCACTCAGGGTAAAACCCATGAGCCCAAATGCCAGGAACAAAGCAGCCGACTTCCGAATATAATTTTTAATTGACATAAGTTCCTCCAAGAAAATCGTTTTTTTCCTCTACTATAGTTGGACTAGAACACCTGATTTTTATAACACTGGTGAGATAATTTTCCTGGGCAACGTAGGAATGGGAAAAGGGAAGGCAGCGGTTTTACTTAACGTCTGTTTCAATTTTCAAGGCGGGATCAAGCTCTTTGGCTTTCTTGAAATCGGCGGCGGCGCTTTCCTTATTATGCAAGGCATGGTAGGCTTGGCCGCGATGCAGGTAGGCGTCGGCCAAACGGGGCTGGATACGGATGGCCTGATCAAAATCCGCCAGGGCTTTATCCGTATCTCCAATAATCATGTAAGTAAATCCGCGGCTGTCGTAGGCGTACGAACATTTGGGGTCAAGGCGCAAAGCCTGGTTTATATCCTTAAGCGCCAGGTCAACCTCATGCTGTTTGGCACGGCACCAGCCGCGGTTGTTCCAGGCATTCACATTCTTGGGTTCAATTTCCAAAACCCGCGTATAGTCTTCAATGGCCGCCGCTTCTTTTCCTATCCGGTCATAACTATTGGCGCGCTGCATATACGCAAAAACTTCCTTGGGGTTTATTTGAATGGCGTAGGAATAATCCGCATGGGCTTGCGCTGCATTGCCTTTCATTTCATAAACAAACCCGCGATAAGCATAGGCCCGGGCTAGTTTGGGATCCAGGCTTAGGGCATGATCGAACTCGGCAATGGCGCTGTCCAAAGCACCCAGTTTGGCCATCAACTCCCCCCGGAACCGGTAGGGCAACGTGGCCGCGGGGTCCAACCGCTGTGCCAGGGAAAAATCTTCGATGGCTTTCCCCAGCTCTCCTTTTTGGCCATAACAGTATCCGCGATATGCATAGGCTTCGCTTGACTTGGGATCAATTTTCAAAGCCCGGTTAAACTCGGCAATGGCCTTATCGCATT
Source organism: Candidatus Goldiibacteriota bacterium (assembly GCA_020052235.1). Lineage (GTDB taxonomy): Bacteria > Oederibacteriota > JAAXVQ01 > JAAXVQ01 > JAAXVQ01 > JAAXVQ01. The sequence continues at coordinate 8,613 of JAGVPM010000030.1, read as the reverse complement.
CATTTTTTTGCGTGAATTCAAGGCCACTGCGGATATAATTTGCTTCATGCCAGGCCGAGACCACTTGAAAAATGGATTTAGGGGGCGGGGTGTCTCCCGGCTGATTTTTCCCATGATACTTCCCTGCCATCATGCCGATAAACGCCATTAAGAACAAACCAACCACGACGCTTAAACCGGCCCATATCACCCATTCATTCACTCCGCCGGAGCGGGCCATCCGCTTGCCCACGGCGTCCTCGTCCGCGCCGCCGGCTGATTGCTCCAGATATTTTTTCTTGAGTCCATTGAAATAAACGGCATTGCCGATGAATCCCAAGATAATTTTAATCACGAGCATGCCGAAATACAGATGCAGGAGGCCGAGTATAAACGTGATGCCCAAAAGCAGCAGCGCATACAACGGCAAACGCCGGTAAAACAACCAAAGAAAGCCGAAAAAAAGGCTGCCCAATTCCACCCGCCGGAACGCCGGGTGTTGTAGCGCTTCCATTGGGCGGCATAGTAGGGAATTTCCTGCTTAATATATTTTTCAAATGCCTGCGGGGGAATCGTTAACGAACCTGCCTCGTGCGGCTGCGCTTGCTCAGCAGCTGGAATAACATGTTTTGCTTTTACGGGAGGCGGGGCAATTTTCTTTTTTGTTTTCACCGTCTTGGCTTGACGTTTCACGGTAACGTTCCCGGCCGGCTTGGATTTGGCCTTCGCCGGGCGTGTTTTGCCCGGGGTTGATTTTCGAACGGCTTTTTTCACCGGCGTTCTACTCGCGTTTTTCATTCGTATCCATAGGTGGTATAGGAAACCCCTTGACTGTCCTGGCAGGAATTGTTGATCCAAACTCTTCCGGTTTCACGCTCATAGCGCCAGCCTTGGCCAATATTATTGGAAACAGCCAAATTCGGCTCTTCGGCAAAGGTTTTATAGGTCACCTTATTGCCTTCGGGGCTTTTAGACGGGTCGGCGGGATGTATGGCCTTGACTTTGGGCATGCTGTCCAAATAATTGCCGAACCCAAATCCCGGGATTTTATCATTAATATCCAAGGTCGTCGGCCAAATGCCCTCGTGATCGCCGTAATAAATCGAAATCGCCGATTTAATGGCGCCAATGTTGCTTTTGGTGGCCGCTTCGCGGCCCGCCTCCTGCATTTGCTGGAAACGCGGATAAACCAACGCCGATACGATTCCAATCAACGCCACCAAAATCACAATTTCAATCCAGGTAAATCCCGATTCACAGCCCATCCGCTTCCAACGTCCCATGCGTCTCTCCCAATCCCGGTGTTATGAATGCAGCGTGTTACATGGTGCCTTTGATCAAGTTCTGCAGATCCTTCGGATCCGTGGTGCGCGAAAAAATTTCGTTATACGTAACCAGTTGTTTTTGATACAACTCAAAAAGGGCCTGGTTCATGGTCTGCATCCCGTATTCGCTGCCGGCCTGCATCATGGAATATATTTGATACTCCTTTTCTTCCCGGATCAAGTTGCGCACCACCGAGGTCGGAATCAATACTTCGCAGGCCGCCACGCGCCCAGAGGAATATCCCCGCGGCAGGAGTTGTTGCGCCAAAATGGCCTGCAGGGTATTGGCTAGCTGCATGCGGATTTTATACTGCAGGTGCGGCGGAAACAATTCGATGATCGAATTGATGGCCTGCACCGAGTCAGGACGGCTGAGCGTGGCAATCACCAAGTGGCCGGTCTCCGCCACGGTCAGGACTTCTTGAATGGTATCGGCGTCGTACAGATCGCCCACCATGATGACATCCGGGTCCTGCCGCAGGGCGCTGCGCAGCGCGTGGGCATACGATTCGGTGTCAGTGGGAATTTCCCGCTGATTGACGATGGATTTTTTATGCATATGCAAAAATTCCAAGGGATTTTCGATGGTCAGAATATGCACCGATTTGTGCTCGTTGATCCAGTTCACGGCCGAGGCCAGGGTGGTGGATTTTCCCGAACCCGTGGGCCCGCATACCAGCACCAATCCCTTGGGCACCTGGACAATGTCGTTTAAAATAACCGGCAGGCCCAATTCCTCGAAGGAAAGCGGGTGCGTGGGGATGCAGCGCAAATTGGCGGCCAAGACGCCTTTTTGCCGGAACGCGGCCAAGCGGATGCGCCCGGTTTTTTCCAAACCGAACGAAATGGTCAACTGATTCTCGCATTCCAGTTTAACTTTTTGTTCATCGGTTAAAATGCTGTAAATCAGCGACCGGCAGGTTTCGGGCTTTAATTTTTCAAACTCAGTGGCCACGATTTCGCCGTCAATGCGCAGCATGGGCGGCACTCCCGTGGTAAGGTGAAGATCCGAGGCGTTTTTCTCGAACATCACCCGCATAAGCGTATCCATCGTGACCATGGGCTGCTCCTTTGAATAGAAAATATCGTTCTTACCACTATCAGCATCGGTCGTATGGTTAAAATTATAAGTTTACCCGGCCGGGGGTGTCAAGGCCGTATATATTTGTAGGGAACGGTTTTAAACCGTTCCCTACGGTCATTTGCCTTCAACCCCGGACCGGAGCAACGCCCGGCGCATGATCTCCACCGGCGGTTTGCACCCGGTCCAAAGCCGGAATGCCTCCGCGCCTTGATACAAAAGCATGTGCCATCCCGGAACAATCCGGCATTGTTTTTTCCGGGCTGCCTGCAACCACGGCGTCAGGCCGTGGCCGTAAACCAAATCCATCACCGCCTGCTTTTCCGGAATCCACTCGCCGGATATGGGCAAAGGATCTCCCGGCTTTAATCCCAAAGGGCTGGCATTCACAATTACGTGTGCCGCCAGAGCGCGCTCCCGCAATACGGGCGCATTGGGTTCCACACCGATAACCCTGTTATTATAACCTAAAATTTTCAGTTGCCGTAATAAACCGCTCCGCTGTTTGGCATTGGGTTCGGAAAGGGTCAAGTGAGTTACCCCGGCTTGCAGCAATGACACGGCCACCGCGCGCCCGGCCCCGCCTGCGCCCAGCAATACCGCCCGCTTACCGCGCAATGAAATTTTGGCCGCTTTCAGCGCCTGTAAAAATCCCAGGCCGTCCGTATTATGGCCAATGCGTTTTTTTCCCTGGAACACAACGGTGTTAATGGCGCCAATGCGCCGGGCATCGGCCGAGCATTCATGCACATACTTCATGGCCAAACGCTTGTGGGGAATGGTGATATTCAAGCCCAGCATGCCTAAGTCCGTGCAAGTTTGCAACAACCCTTTAACGCCTTCGGCCGGTATGGGCAACGCGACGTACACGGCATTGATCCCCAAGGCGCTAAATGCGGCATTGTGCATGGCAGGAGATAAGGTATGGGCAATCGGATTCCCCATCACCCCAGCCAAGCGGGTTTTTCCATCAATTGAAATTCCCATAATTGTATTCTCCCTTTTCAACTTCCGGCCACCAACAAGTCACGCACCACCACAGTGGGTGCGGAAAAATGGCCATAGGCAGTTTCATCATTGCCCACGCGTTCAATTTGATTTAACCACGCCAAAACATTTCCGGAAATGGTTATTCCCCGCACGGGCACTTCCCGGCCCTCAACCGCCAGCAGCCAGCCGCTGGCCCCAAGGGAAAAATCACCGGTCACCGGGTCCAACGTATGCAAACCTAAAACATCTGCGGCATACAACGCGCCCGGATATGCGCGCAACAACGACTCCGGTGACTCGGACCCGGGCAGCATCCTAAAATTGGTCGGTCCCACGGACGGCGGCGCGGAAAAATTCATCCGTTGTCCATTGCCCGTGGATTGAGTCTGCGCGCGGGCCGCGGTTTCTTGATTGTGCAAACAGCCCTGCACGATCCCGCTTTTCAGCAATTCCGTGCGCTGCGTGGGGCAGCCTTCTTCATCCCAGGGCGCGGTGTAGATGCCTTGCGGCCAAACACCGTCATCCGCCAGGGAAACATTCGTTGCCGCCAAGCGTTCTCCCGCACGTCCGGCTAAAAACGACCGTTGGCGCTGCCAGGCTTCGGCGGTCCAGGCGGGGAAAACCGCTTCTAAAAACCCGGTCACAACCGCCGGAGGAAAAATCACCGCGCGGCGCCGGGTGGGTACTGCAGCCGCGCCCAGCAATTTGGCTGCTTTATAACCGGCTTCGCGCCCCACAACTTCGGGCGAAAGTTCCGCCGATGTTTTTCCCATGCGGTACGCTTCACCCAATTGCGAATCCCCGGCCGCTTCGGCCAGCGCAGCAATACCCAGCGCGGATTCGGATTGCTCCCAGGCGCCCTGCAAGCCCAGCGAATTGAGCAGAATATGCCGGACGTTTTTTTTTACATACCCGGCTTGATAGGTTTTACGGACGCGGGCATCGCTCGCGAACGCTGCTTGCTCCAGCCGGGCCAAGTTATCTTTCACGTCCTCCAACACCGGTGCAGCGGAAAACTCCCCATCCGCAAGCTTGATTGTTCCCCGGCTTGCCTGCACAGCCAGCGTGCGCGCAGGATCCGCGGGAATAAAATTTGTTAAGGCGCGCGCCTCGGCAATCGCGGCGTTCACGGCTTCCCAGCGCGCATCCCGGCAATAGGCAAATCCCATACGCCCGTTTTTAAAACACCGGACAGCCGCGCCAAAATTATTTTTACGTTCCACATTTTCCAGTTGTCCCTGCGTTTGCTCATAGCGCCATTCGTCCGTGACCCGGAAATAGCATTCCAACAGCTCCGGCGATTGCACCTGGTGCAACTGATTTTGCGTTGCTTGGATCAAAGCCTGAAGCGGAATCACGCGGTCCCCCCCAAATCACCCCATTGATACAAAGCCATGGCCACGGCCGCCAACCCGGCGGTCTCCGAGCGCAAAATACGCGGCCCCAAGCTTACGGGCACAATGCCCGCCCGGCGAGCTTGTTCCACTTCGGCATCCGTGAACCCGCCCTCCGGCCCAATGTAAAGGCCGAACGTGCGGAGCGCAGTGTGCCCGGCCAAACACCGCTTCCAATCCTGCGTTCCATCGGCGTGTTCGAATGGCATGACCGCCAGATTAAACTGCGCAGCGGCCTGCACGGCCCGGGAAAAATCCATTGGAGGCGCGACTTCCGGCACCAGCGTGCGTCCGCTCTGACGCGCGGCCTGACGCGCTATTTCCTGCCAGCGTTGTTGTTTGTTTGACCCGGCTTCCGTGATGCGCACCTGCGACCGTGCCGTGACCATGGGAACAAAACGGTAGAGCCCCATTTCCGTGGTTTTTTGCACCGTAAGTTCCAATTTGCCGCCTCGGGCCATGCCTTGATACAAGGTCACCTGCAGTGCGGATTCCACGTTCGCCGCGCAGGGTTCCAGGTCCGACACGTCCACCACCTGGGGGGTAAACAAGGAAATCCGGCCCTGCCATTCGTGCCCCGCGCCGTCACAGACGCGCACCGGATCCCCGGTTTGCAGCCGCAGAACCCGGGCGTGCTGAACATCGGGGCCCGTCAAACGTACCTGATGATTTTGCAAGGCCGCAGGCGTTAGAATAAAGCGGGGGATGGACATATGCTACCAATTGGGATCAAAACACGAACCGAAATTGGTGAGCCTGCGCGGTTTGGAGCTGTCCGCGTTCGCAATCCAAACGTCGGATTTTACTTCTTTGTCCCCGGAGCCCATAGTTCCTTCCTTGACGAACTCCGAAATACAGGCAATGTACTTCCCTTGGGGAGAAAACGCGGGGCTGGAATACTGGGCATCGGACTCCGTGGGTGTCAGCGAATAAAACCGGAATGACTTAGGATTATAGGTGCTGGACATAATGACCACGGTGACATCCAATTCATAGGCCACAAATTGGCTGTCATAAGACCAAACCACAGTGCCCAAGTGAAAGGGCGTCTGTTGGAAAAATTTCATGAAATCCAAATCCTCGCCGCTGCTGCGCCTCACGGCGCCCATATGCAACAATCCGGTTTGGGCATCAGGCCCCGTGCCGGCGATCAACTCCAAGTCTGGGGAAAGGGTTTGGGCTTCCTTGATAAAACTCTGTTTGGGCAAACGGATGGTATCCACCTGCTGCCCGGTAGCCACGGAGTATCCGAACAACACCGAAGGAAAATCCTTCTCCTGGACAAACACAATGCTTCCGTCGGCTTTCCACCCAATCCGGGTTTTTTTAGTGTCAATGTGCTTCTGGGACAGAAGTTCCCGGCTGTTGGTGCCGTCGGCGGCCATGAGCATAACGTTGACGGCGTCACCCGTGGGATGATTGGGCGGGTATTGAAAAAAAGCCAGGGACTTATGATCCAAGCTCCAGGCCGGGCGGCACTTGTAGCCCTCGGTGTCGGTCAATTGTTTGAACCCCTGCCCGTCGGGTTGAATGGTGCAAATCTGGGCTTGATTTTCAATCATGCTCACGAACACAATGCGGGCGGTATCATCCACACCCTGCATGATTTTTTTCATTTCCGCCGTGGGCCCGTCGATCTTGGAATTTTTTGCCGACTGCATGGTCTTGAGCATATCCATAACGCTTAGACCGCCTTTGCCGCCGCCGCAACCGCTTAAACCCGCAAGCAACAGGACTGCCACCGCCACTCCCAGGGTTCCTTTTTTCATGGCTTACCTCTCGATTGATTTTTTTACTTTCTCGGTAAACGCCTGAACCGACGGATACATATCATTACCGCCCAACTTGGCCATTTCCTTCAAAAACTGCCGCTGTTTCTCATTGAGTTTCACGGGAATTTCAACCACGACCGTAATCAAAATATCGCCGGTGCCCAAGCCGCGCAAATTGGGGAACCCTTTGCCCCGCAGCCGGAACATCTTCCCGCTTTGCGTGCCGACGGGAATTTTCATGGTTACAAATCCGTCCAAGGTCGGCACCTCGACATCGCCGCCTAAAACCGCAACCAACAACGGAATCGGCACTTCGCACGCTACATGGTCGTCCTCGCGCGAAAAAACCGGGTGCGACTCAACCTGGATCACCACATACAAATCACCCCGCGGCCCGCCGTGAATGCCGGCTTCACCCTCGCCGGATATTTTTAACCGGCTGCCGGTTTCCACCCCGGGCGGAACCTTCACGGAAATTTTCCGCACCGTGCGTTTACGGCCTTCGCCGCCGCATGTCGGGCAGGGATTATCCACCACGGTTCCGGCGCCGCCGCATGTCGGGCAGGTCCGCATGATGGAAAAAAATCCCTGCGTCATGCGCACTTGACCAGCGCCGTGACAAGCGGAGCATGTCTTGGGCGCGGCTCCGGATTTCGTTCCCGTGCCTTTGCAGGTCGCGCAAGTTTCCTGGCGAGGAATTTCCAACGACACCTCTTTGCCGCGGGCGCTGTCTAAAAACGAGACTGACAAATCATACCGCAGATCGGAACCGCGCCGCGCGTTGCTCTGCGTCCGCCCTCCGCGTGTCCCGGCGCCGCTGCCCCCGCCGCCGAAAAAGCCCTCGAAGATATCGGAGAAAACATCCCCCACATCGCCCATGTCCGAAAAACCGCCAAACCCGGCGCCACCTGCAGGTCCTCCCCCGGGGCCACCCATGTTGGCGCCGGCATGCCCGAATTGGTCGTAGTTAGACCGTTTGCGCGCATCCCGCAGGACTTCATAAGCTTCATTGACTTCCTTGAATTTTTCTTCCGCTTGTTTGTCTCCCGGATTGGCATCCGGATGAAATTTTTTCGCCAAATTTCGGTAAGCCTGCTTCAACTGGTCTTCCGCCGCATTGCGGGGAACACCCAGTGTTTCATAATAATCCCGTTTTCCAGCCATGCCCGTCACCTCATTTACACAAACCTTATTATCAGATTAAAAAAAACGCGGTCCCCACCACCAGCTGCCAGCGCGGTACCGCGTTTTATTTGTCTTATTTCACCTGCAAACAGCCCTCGCCTTATTTATCCTCAGCCTTAAATTCGGCATCCACCACATTTTCATCACCCTGGGCCGAGCCGGCGGCCGGCTCTTCTTGCGCAGCGGCACCTGGTTGTTGCGCCCCTTCGCCGGAGGCCGAAGCCTTGGTGTACACGGCCTCGCCCAATTTCTGCGCCATTTTCTCCACCAGCTTGCACGCGGCTTCAATCGCGTCCACATCCTGGCCTTCCATGGTTTTCTTTAAATCATCCACGGACTTGCGCACCTGACCGCGAATGGTCTGATCCACTTTGGCGCCGTGTTCTTCCAGCACTTTTTCCGTCTGATAAACCAGCGAATCGGCACGGTTGTGGACCTCCACCTGACGCCGCCGGTTTTTATCCTCGGATTCATTCTCCTGGCTCTGCTGCACCATGCGGTCAATTTCATCCTTGGACAGACCTGAACTCGCCGTGATGGTAATTTTTTGTTCCCGGCCGGTTCCCAAATCCTTGGCCGAAACGTGTACGATGCCATTGGCATCAATGTCAAACGTCACCTCAACCTGCGGCACGCCGCGCGGAGCAGGCGGAATCCCGGTCAAATCAAACCGGCCCAAGGTCCGGTTATCCTCTGCCATTTCGCGCTCACCCTGCAAAACACGGATGGAAACCGTGGGTTGATTATCCGAGGCCGTGGAAAACACCTGGCTCTTCTTGGTCGGAATAGTGGTATTGCGCTCAATCAACCGGGTCGTCACGCCGCCCAAGGTTTCAATGCCCAGCGACAACGGCGTCACGTCCAGCAGCAACACATCCTTCACATCG
>JAGVPM010000091.1 GCA_020052235.1 Candidatus Goldiibacteriota bacterium | reverse complement strand
TCAGGAACAGGGTGCGTTTCCGGATGGCGATCCTATTCCATTTCGGGGGCCTCGACCTTGGATTCTAGGTTCACTCGAATGCCGGAAGCGCCTAAAATTTAAGGTGGAAATAGGGATGGCCGCGAAGGCGCGCGCCGACGGCAAAGGCGCTGACATTGGCCCCCAGGCGGCATTGGCCGGATCCGTTGCCAGCGACCGAATCGCGCCGCCAAACGGGCCGATGGAGGTCCAAGTACCCGGACCGGCAGCCGCGGAACAGGCTAAAAATAAAATGACCCCGAGCAGGGTAAACAATGGGCGAGAGGCGTTTTTCACGGAAAAGAACTCCTTTGGGAAAGGCAACAAAATGACTATTTTAGATAAAGAGAAACCGGGATGCTTCCCATGCTTTCCGCGCCTGAAGCATCTAAGGTTTTTACCGTGAAAGTATATTGTTTTTTCTTGGACAATTTGCCTGTAATGAAATAATTTTTATCGCACGGCCGGATATTCAGCTTGGCAAATTTGCCCTTGCCTATTTTCATGTAGATATTGAAATTGGCATTGGGCGTGTCGGAGGTCCAAACCAAGCGAATATGGCCCTTGGATGGAATCAAACTGACCTTGCCGGGCGGTACCAGCGGCGGGTAACTGGGTGCTTGAGGAGCGGAAGCCGTTGGCAACGGAGCTGCGGTCTGTGGTTTTGGAGAGGCTTGCAGCTGGGCAGGTTTGGGTTTAGGCCGACTGATCTGGGGGCTGGTGCCTAAATCCAGCGTTAAGGAAATACGATGCGTGGCCCCCAAATCGCCATAAGGGACAAAGGCATAATCCAAATGCAAACCGAGATCACCAAAACGCTGGCTCAGACCGGCTCCCAAGGTCAGGCCGGAAAGGCCGGAGCCCAGGTCGCTTTCTTCACTGGAATATTTATAGCCTGCGCGTAAAGCCAAAATTTTCAGCACGACATATTCGGCTCCGCCGTGGACTTGAAGCGCGTTCTCGTAAAAATGTTTATTGCAATCCAAACCCAGTTTAAGACCTTCCATGAGGTCCAAGCATGCGACCCCAAATTTTATCTGCGAAGGTTGGGCGGAACCCGCGACCTGGCTGCCGATATTCAACAGGCTCAAACCCAACTGCAATTGATCCAGGCCCGGCCAGCGAAAGAGCACGCCGGCATCGGCCGCCACGGAGCTCTGACTGTGATTGTCAATGGAACTCGAGGGCATCTTCACCGCCGCTCCGGCCGCAAGCTGGGGTGAAAAACGCAGGCCGTACCCCAGAGTCAAACTGAGATCATAGGCCGTGAAAGTGCCCGCATCCTGGCCGTTTTCGTCGATTTTATCCATGCTCCCATAATTGAGATACGTTGCGGACGCCGCCAGACTTCCGCCAAAAACAGGAAACGCCGCCGCTCCATATTCGTAGAGGATATTTTGCAGCCATTGATTGTGCATTAAGAGCACTTGAATATCCGGCAGATAAGCCAATCCGGCGGGATTCCAATAAAGGCTGCTGACATCATCGGCAATGGCCGTAAAAGCCTCGCCCATGCCCACGGCGCGGGCTCCAGGGCCAATTTCCAAAAAGGCATTCGCGGTTTTAGCGGCCCCGAAATCCTGCTGGTCGGCGTAGGCAAAAGTTGCAAGTGAAATTACTGCGAGTAAACCAGAAATTGACGGCAGGAATTTGCATTTGGTCATAGAAAATCCTTCCGAAACGGGAGAATCACAATTAATACAAACAGTTTAGCATACGTTGTTTGTAATTACAATTTGACGCGGCCAAGCCTGGAAAATCAGATGTTCTTTAAAAAACAGAAGGAACAGGGTTGCCTCAGCCATTGTGGCCAACTATATTCCGGGAACGAATCGCTATTTTTTCAAACACGGGATTGACAGAAATCCGCGAGTCATCTATGATATCTCACTTATAGGCTTAGAAGTCCCCCAAATACCGCAGCAGCCAGTTTTTGGCTGGCTTGGCGGATGCAAATTAGCTTAACATGGCGCTATCGTCTAGGGGCCTAGGACAGGTGATTCTCAGTCATCGGACCGGGGTTCGAATCCCCGTAGCGCTACCAAATGGTACTCGGCCTTGGTTTTCGCCTGAAAGTGGGCATAAATCAAGGCCGTTTCTTTGGTTCGAATAGTTTCCCCATCGAAGGTTATTCCAGTCGGAAAAATCAAGTTTTGGAACCGTTGCCTTTGGGTCAAGTTACCTTCTTCCCAGAGCTTGGCTGTGTTGGCCAGGAAGAGCTTACAGTACTGGACGCACTCTGAAAAGTCTGACTCATCCACTTTTAAATCGCTCAGCGCGATTCGCTTGGCCATAATATCGTTTTTTATCTGGTCAATGTTCCGTTTGTAATCTTCTAAGTCCAAACCCTTGCTGAGCAGACCATCAAGAGTCTTGATCTTCTCACCAAGGCCTTGTATTTCGCTCTCTAAGCGCCTTTTTTCTTTGAGTTGCGCCTCCTGCCTGGTTTTCCATGTGTCGTGCAAGATAGCTTCAAAAAGGTCAAGATATTCACTTTTCGGCTGGATAGAGCGGAGATAATCCGGGAACAAATCCTCAAGATGGTCATTGCGGAGATTGACTGAGCAGCCTTTGGTTGGGCAGTGATAGTAACCGTACTTAACACCCCGCCGCCCTCTTGACCAACCAGCCGTTAGCTTCTTGCTGCACTTGTGGCAGAGCAGCAATCCTTTTAGTGGGAAATCCGAACGTTCCCGATGGCGTTGTAGTTTAAAAGGATTTTTTCCGGTTAAGATAAACTGGACTTTTAAAAAAACATCTCTTGGAACAATAGGTTTATGAACACCTTCGATTGGTTCAGCAATCCATTTGTTTTTTAATAATCCGGTATAAAGCGGATTACGTAATATTTTATTTAGGAGCGTTTCAGTAACATTGAATCCTTTTTGCTGGAGATGACTGACAATATCAACTTGGCGATATACCCCAGTTTGAAATAGCGCAAAAGCTTCAGTTACATAGATGCTATCCTGTGTTGGAATAATGATGGATTTTTGACCAGGTTCTTTTGCATATTTATATCCCGTTGGTGCTGGCCAAAGCCAGCGGCCTTTTTGCATGGCTTCAAGCATATTACGTTTTGTGCGTTCACTCTTTTGTTCGTTATCCAATTGAGCTTGAGCGCTAAGGAGTGTCCGCAAAAAACGGCCTATCGGGGAATCTTCGTTTGTTTCGGTTACAGACAGAAGCCGGATTTCTAAAGAAGTAAAATAATTATGTAGCTGCTGAAAATCCGATACATTTCTCGTCAAGCGGTCTATTTTCCACACAATAACCGCGCCAATGATTTTTTTATTTACAGAGGCATATTTTAGGAGCCGCTGAAGCTGTGTCCTTTTTTGAGTTTTTGCACTTTCGCCGCGCTCGATGAAGGTTTCTTTGATAATTAAGTCGTGCGAATCGGAAAATCGGCGGCAATCTTTTTCCTGAGACTCTAAGCTATAACCCTGCTCAGCTTGTTCGGTGGTTGAAACACGGCAGTAAATTGCCGCGCCTGTTTTACTTTCCAGCATTTTTTAAACCTTCCTGGCAGTCTAATAAAATTTGATTAAGTTCATCATCTGATAGCTCCCGGACAGGCCGGTTATACAAATTGGGTTCGTCTTCTTTTTTATCAAACCACCCAGCCCGGCATTTTAAATAAAAAATCATGGCCGTGGTATCACCCTTTTTAGCTTTTTCAAATAAAGTATTAGCAATTTCATGAATTCCTTTCGCTTTGCCTTTTTTTATAGCGTCTAAAAAGTCTGAATATTCGATTTTCTTTTTTGCCAATGTCGCCCGGCAAATTCCCAGGTTATCGGCAATCTGACTTTCTGTCAAGCCATGCGTTGCACATCGTTCGGCTTTTCGCAGAATGCTTTTATCCGGCACCCAAGCTGGGCGGCCTGATTTAATTTGTTTGGTCATAACCGGACTCCCCATTTCCGTTTTCACGGCAATCATGTAGTTCCCCCGGCTTACCGCGATTTGATAAATATTTGGAAACGAGAATATCCGCCAGAGAATAAAATTCATCGCAGATCAATTTAATCTGCTCATCAGAAAGATTTTCCGCTGCTTCCCCAATAAATTTTCTGCATTCCGCAATAGATAACATGAGTGTGCTCCAGACGCAAAGAGATTGCATCTAAGAGCCATCCACTCAGGTTCGCACTGTCATTTCAGGCCAATAGAAGGTTTAGTGTTTTTTATCAAACTTAAAGGGCCCAGATTCAACCACGAAGTGCAACACCCTGACGGAAAGCTTCCGCAGGAGTTAAGAACTTCAAGCATTTCATTGGCCGGTTATTCAGCCAACGTT
>JAGVPM010000126.1 GCA_020052235.1 Candidatus Goldiibacteriota bacterium | reverse complement strand
GGCTTCATAGGTGCTGATGTTTTCCATGGCGGTCCAGGTAAGCTGGACATAGGAAGCGGTGATTTTAGTAATGGCTACGTTTTTCGGGGGAGCGGGAATGGGAAAGGTCGTGAAATTGATATAATTGGACCAGGCGCCCGGCTGATGGTTTTGAAAGAGCACCCGGATTTTTACCTGGTAGGCTTGATCCGGCTTGAGGTCGTGCAATTCCGCCGGGGGACGGGAGAATTCCAGGGATGTATTTTTTTGCAATTCGTTGCCGGGCAGCGCGCTGAACGAAAGTTCATAAGTCATGGCATTGTTGATTCCAGGCCAATCAATTTTTGCCTGGGTATGTTTGATGTCCTGCAATTTTAATTGCGTGACACCGGCGGCCAGGGTTTTAAAGGAAAAAATATCGCTCCAAGAGCTGGAACCGGAAGCATTAACCGTGCGGACCCGGACGTAATGGCGCTGATCGGATTTTAAAGCGTCCAGCGTATATTCGGAGTTGGTGGTAACAGTGACGCCCAAGTTGGCGCTTTGGGGATCGGTGCCCCAGCTGATGTGGTAATACCTGGAGATATTTCCGCCGGAAAGAGATTTCCAACTGACCACGGCGGTGTTGGAACTTTGGCGCGAAACCATGAGGCCGCGCGGAGCGGAAGGCAACGTGAGGTAATCTTTAATCGTACTCCAAGGACTGCTGTTGCCTTTGATGACGGCGCGGATTTTCAGGTAATAACGCGTGTTGGGGGCGATTTGCAGCACAAATTGATTGGCGGTGGAAGGAACGATGCCCATGTTTTCGGCGATTACGTCGGTGCCGTAGGCAATGTCATAACTGTCCGCATCGGGCATTGGTTTCCAGGAAAGTTTAATGCCGCCGGTTTCCGGCGATTGAACGGCCAGGTCCTCGGGCGCAACCCCCGGAGAAAACGGCAGCGTGGTAATGGAAATGGGGCTTGACCAAGGGCCGGTGACGTGAGGTGCGGACCCGCAATTTTACAAAATAGGTGCTTTCGGGACCGAGGCTTTTTAAGGTAATGAAATTTTTCATGCTGCTTATCAGGCCGTCGGCACTGGCATCGGGGTCGGTGCCATAGGAGATTTCGTAAACCGTGTCGGGCAGGTCGCTGTAGATGCCGGACCAAGTCAGGTGCGCGGTGGTATCGCGGACATCGTCGGCGACCAGATCGGTCATAACCGGAATTTGGGTGGAGGCGCTTTTAATGGAGCTCCAAGCCCCGGCGCGGCCGGCAACAATGGCGCGGACTTTGACGTTGTAGTTGGTGTTTGGGAGCAGGTTGGTAAATAAATGAGCGAATTTGGTGACAAATAAGGTGCCGCGATTTCCGGCATTGGGATCCGTGCCGTACGAAAGCTCATACCGCGTGGCGCCGGAAATAGGCTCCCAGCGGACTTGAAATGAATTTTGCGTCACATTGGAGATAGCCGCATTCGGCGCCACGGTTGAAATTTCAGCAACCGGTGCCGGTGGAGAAGCGGACTCCGCTCCAGCCCAGCCGGAAACGCAGGTTAGAGCCAGAAGCAGAACCAATAGGCGGAAAGTCGCCGGCATGCAACACCTCGGTATCTTCATATATCCAGGATCGGACAAATTAAATCCATTCTTTAAGTAGGAAACGGTTTGAAACCGCTCCCTACTAAAGAGTCATATTACCACAGACCTAAAATTATCGTCCACAAAAAGTGGGCAGAAATGGGCGGGTGGGGTATAATACCGCCAATGAGCGCAGAACGAGCCTATTTGGTCACATTAAATTATCAGGGCGGTCCCGGAGACATCAACGAGTCGTTGAGCGAGCTGGAACGCCTGACCCTGACCGCCGGCGGAGAAGTGGTGGGAACACGCAAATATACGCGGCCCCGTCCGGATGTGGCGCTATTTTTAGGTTCCGGCCAAGCCCGGGAATTGGCCCAATCGGTTAAAACCAATACCCTTGATATCGTGATCGTCGATCATGAATTGCGTCCCATTCAACAGCGGAACCTGGAAGAGGTTTTGCAGGTGAAGGTGATTGACCGGACGCAATTGATTTTGGATATTTTTGCCCAACGCGCCCGCAGCCACGAAGGCAAGCTGCAGGTGGAATTGGCGCAATTGTCGTATCTGCTGCCCCGGCTCACAGGCCAGGGTATTTTACTTTCCCGCTTGGGCGGAGGCATCGGCACCAAAGGCCCGGGGGAAAGCAAGCTGGAATACGACCGGCGCCGTGTCCGCGAACGGATCAGTGCGCTGAAAAACCAATTGGAAACCTTGAAACGCACGCGCTCCCTGCAACGGAAAGACCGTGAAGGTGTTCCTTTGCCCCTGGTTTCATTGGTGGGATATACCAATGCCGGAAAATCGGCTTTGTTGACGGCCCTGACTCGCGCCCAAACCTTGGTGGAAGATAAATTGTTCGCTACCCTGGATTTGACCACCCGGAAGTTAATTTTACCCCCTGCGCTGGAAGTGCTTTTAACCGATACCGTAGGCTTTATCCGGCGTTTGCCGCATTATTTGGTGGCGGCGTTTCGGAGCACTCTGGAAGAAGTGGTCTCCGCCGATGTGCTGCTGCACGTGGCCGATGCCTCGCATCCGGGTTGGGAAGGGCAAATCAACACGGTCAAAGCGGTGTTGCAGGAATTGGGGGCCGGGGACAAGGTCACGGTTTTGGTTTTGAATAAAATGGATCAAGTTAGCCCCATGCTGCGCCGGCGGTTCACGCATCAATTTCCCGGCGCCGTGCAAATTTCCGCGCTCACCGGCGAAGGGTTGGACGGCCTGCGCGCGGTTTTGGCGGAACGCCTGACGCAGTCGTGGCCCTTAGCAACGTTTGAAATTCCCTATGAACGTTCGGAGGTGCGCGCACTTTTAATGCGGCGGGGGCATGTCGTGAAGGAAACTTACGGGCAGAAACAGATTATTTTAAAAGCACGGGTTTCGCCCAAGGTGGCGGGGCAATTTAAAGAATTCCGGAAAAGCGTGGGCGGAAAGAGGTAAGTTCTTATATACCATTTTGACGATTATTTTTATTTCGGTTTTACCCTGGAAATTCAACAAAATTATTGAAGCTGTTAAATCACTGGTATATAGTCGTTTTTTGGGCAATGGTGCTAGTGTAGTGCGTCTAACGCTTCTTTACATTTGATTGTCATTGCGAGAAGCGTTTTTGCGACGAAGCAATCTGTTTTAAGCTCTAAACGCTCCGAAAAAGCGAGATTGCT
>JAGVPM010000034.1 GCA_020052235.1 Candidatus Goldiibacteriota bacterium | reverse complement strand
CCCCTCACCCTCTCCCTCTCCCGCAGCTAACGCCGGGGAGAGGGGATATTATATGATGCTCATTCCTCTCGTTGAGACAGTTGTGACACAGTCTCTTGAGGGAGAGGATGAAGGTGAGGGGACGAGCTTTGAAACAAAGCTTTTACCCCCTCCCCTGCATCCCCTCCCACCAAATCCTGGGGAGGGGAATATTCAAGGAACCTAAAAAACTCTTTCCACAACAGAAACTAACTACAGTTCTAAAGCAGGTCTGATTTTTTTCACAGCAACGCTTGGAGGAAGCATGCATAAATCCGGACCTAAATCCAAACGTTACCATCATGGTGATTTGCGGCAGAGTTTAATCCAGTCCGCTAAAAAAATCTTAGCCAAAAATGGCATCCAGGGACTCAGTATCCGGGCTGCCGCCAAACTTTCCGGCGTTAGCGCAGCGGCTCCGTACCGGCATTTTGCCACCAAGGAAGACTTGCTCTCAGCGGTCCTGGTGCAAGGGTTTGAATCGCTGCATCTACACCTCACCGAAGCCGTCCAGTCGCATCCGGACAACCGTACCGAACAACTTTTGGCATGCGCCGTTGCCTACATTCGTTTTGCCTTAAAAAATCCCGAACATGCCAAATTGATGCATCTCGCGCACACGGAAAATTTTCCCGAATTGCAAAGAATACATAAGCTCACGGAAGATCAATTTTTTCAGTTAATTGCAGCGGCTCAAAAAGAAGGGTTGCTGGTCGAGGCTGATACCGAGGATTTGGCTATGACGGCTTTTGCCTTCATCCACGGACTGTCCACCATCGTGATTGAGCAGTATGCCTGCATTCAACCGCCCTCGGACTTGGAAGCATGGATTCGACGGTTGGCACAAATCGTATGGCACGGACTGGCCAAGCGTTAATTCACCCGCCGGCACCATCAGGATTTTTCAATGTCCGGTTGATCCGGCAAAGACGGCTCTTGCAAACTGCAGCCGCTGAACGGCAAGCGTAAAATAAATGTCGTGCCTTTTCCCGATTCACTGACGACCTTAATTGTCCCGGAAAACAAATCCACCAGCTTTTTTACAATGTACAGCCCCAACCCATGCGACTTCTCGCCTGCCGTCGGCTGATTGGATGTTTTTCCGAAAGCGCGGAATAACTTTTCCTGATCCGCAACGGAAATACCCACGCCTTGGTCTTCAATCGTGATATCAACGGCCGTGTCATCGGCGCGCAACACCAGGTTGATCATGGTATTCCGCGGCGAATAATGGATGGCATTGCTGATTAAATTGTTGAAAATCTCTTCCAACCGGTGGGGATCCGAACACATATGCACATTGGGCGTTTCCACGTGAAGATTAAGCCGAATCTGTTTTTCCTCAGCCGGGCCGGAAAAATTAGAAATGGATTCCTTGAGAACACTCTCAACGTCAACATCCTGGATCGTTAAATGCACGGTGCCGTTCTCAATGGCTTGGGCATTCAATAAATCATCCACCAAACTTGACGCCAATTTCGCCTTGCGTAAAATAGGTTCAACAAAGCTCTTAATCCGTGCATCGGGATTTTTATTTAATAAGAAGGCATAGCTTTGAATAACCGTCAATGGATTGCGGATATCGTGCGCCAGGATTCCCATAAGCCTGTCTTTTTCAATTGAAAGTTCTTCCACTTTTTTCCAATGACTAATATCACGAAAAATTTCAATTGCGTAGGCTACTTTCCCTGTAATGTCACGCAGTGGCCGAACATGAGTTTCAACTGGAATTAAAAATCCTTCCGCATGATGCAAATAGACTACTTCTTTGATCGGTATTCCTTCGTCCATGGCGCGCTGGGCAATACAATTCCCCTGACAGAGCCGACAATTTTTAAAATCCTCATGCTGTAAGGGGCCTTCATAGCAAAAACGGCCGAGCATGCGCGAGCGTGAATAGCCGGAAATTAATTCCGCGCCGCGATTCCAAAATACAATTTTTCGCGCCCGGTCCAAAATATAAACGCCGTCGAACAGTTCATCCAGCAAAGCCGTTTGGATTTCAGGAAAGCTCGAATGGTTTTCCATGTTTATTTTCCTTACCTAACTTTTTTACCAGCACCTGTTCCTAATGCATGGTCACTTCGACAAGCTCAGTGACCACAGGTCCATCAATTAAAAAACGGCCGTTGCGCCTGTCGAAACGACCGATGAACAACCACCCTAGGGTTTGGGCATGCCTTGGAAAATGTCAGTTAAAATACCCTGAAGGTCAAAATTATATTGCCAATCAGGATAATGATTTTGAAACTTGCGCACATCGCTTACCCACCATATATGATCGCCGATCCGGTTGGTTTCCTGGTAGGTAACATTTATTTTCTTTCCGGCAATGGCCTCGCACATGGCGACAGCTTCCTGCATGGAACAATTGGAATGCCGGCTTCCACCCGCGTTGTACACTTCGCCGCTGCGGGGATTTTGGGAAAAATGCCAAAACATATTAACCAGGTCAAAGCTGTGAATATTATCCCGGACCTGCTTGCCTTTGTATCCGAACACGGTGTACGGCGCTCCCGTGACCGCGCATTTCATGAGGTAGGACAAGAAGCCGTGCAATTGAGTTCCCGAGTGCCCGGGACCGGTCAGGCAACCGCCCCGGAAGCACACGGTTTTCATGCCGAAGTAACGCCCGTATTCCTGGACCAAAATATCCGCCGCCAATTTGGAAGCCCCGAACAAGCTGTGCTTGCTGTGATCAATGCTCATGATCTCGCTGATTCCAAATTGCGCAAATACGTGGCCCGGGTCCACTTCCCAGCGCTTTTCCAATTCAATGAGCGGCAATTGATTTGGGGTATCGCCGTAAACTTTGTTGGTCGAGGTAAAAATAAAAACCGCCTCCGGACAGTGAGCGCGGGTCATTTCCAAAAGGTTGAGGGTCCCGTTGGCATTGACCGTAAAATCGGTCCGCGGTTCCTTGGCCGCCCAATCATGGGACGGCTGCGCGGCCGTATGCACCACCAAGCGGATATCCTTTTGATATTCTCCAAACACGCGCGCCATGGCCGCTTCATCGCGTATGTCCGCGTCCACATGCCGGTAATTGGGCAATTGTTCCTGCAACCGTTTCTGGCTCCACCTGGTGGATGCTTCCGCGCCGAAAAAATACTGCCGCATGTCGTTGTCGATTCCCACCACGGTAAAGCCTTTGTCATGGAAAAACCGGGCTGTCTCAGCGCCGATCAACCCTCCGGCGCCGGTAATAATAACAATAGGCATACTTGAATAACTCCTTCTTCCCCGGCATTAAACCGGATTCTGAATCGTCCTGGCCAAAGCCAAACTTAACCCCAGCATGACCGCGGCGTGGGTGCCGCGGGCAAACACAGTTAAAACATCAAAATTGTTGTGAATTAAAAATGCCAGCACGCCTGCCAGGCAGGCTGCCAAAATGCTGCGCGCATATCCCGGCGGCAGCTTAAACATCCGCCGCGCCGGAACAGCCACCCCATACCCCAACCACACTAAAAAACCAATTAAGCCAAACAGTCCGGATTCGATAAGTATTTGCACATACAAATTGTGTATATGCTTGTCCATGGCCGACCAGGCATAATAGGTTTCATTAAAATACTTGCGGATATTCAGTTCATATTCGCCTGCCCCAAAGCCCAGCCACGGATGAGTTTGAAACATTTTGCCCGCGGTCTGCAAACAGACTTTGCGAAAACTCACGGAATCTTCTTGTTCCGGATGCTGCATGGAATACATCCGGTCCACGACCAACACGCCGGGGCCCGGGAAAAGTTTCATCCCGGCATACAACAAACCAATCACCACCAAACCAATCGCCAGTCCGCGCCACAGCCACGCCCGAGGAACGACGGCCACGAACAAGCCCAGGCCGGCCAACCCCAATCCCAGCCACGCACCCCGGCTGAAGGTTGCCATCAAGGCCGCCAGCATCACTGCCAGGCATACCAGCGGAAACGCCCGCGCTTGCCAAGTTTTTCCATAAAACAATTCAATGGCCGCAGCCGGCAAGATCAAAATTAAATACCCGGCCAATTGATTGGGGTGTCCAAACGTGCCATAGGCCCGCATAACGCCGCCGTCATACAAAGTCAAATGTTCCAGGCCGAGGTTCATTCCCGCTTTAGGTCCGGCCACGGTTTGAATCAACCCTATCACCGAAACCACCAGCCCCATTCCCAGCAGCAGGCGCAAATTCTCATAAACGTCTTTCCCGCTCAAACACGTGTTGGAAACGTACGCAGTCAACACGACCATTTCCGCGTAACGCAAACACTGCTTAATTACGGCCGACACTTGAACCGCATTCACTGCGGATAAAAAAACCGCGGATAAAAAAGGAATTGCCCATGCCAGTTCAAGCCAGGAAACTTCCTTCCACGAACGGGTTTGCGCCAATTGCCCCAGCCAGCCCAGGACGAGCCCGGTCAGGAGCAATTCATTGGAATACACGGTCAAAGCTCCCACAACCACCGGCCAATCAAAGGGGTTCATGAAAATGACCAAGGCAATGCTTAAAACCGATTTTCGCCAAGCCAAAAATCCGGCCGACATGGCCAAAGCCAAGGCCAAAAACGTCAACACGTCAGTAAGCTCCTTTTCCAAATAAAACCGCCGGGATCGTGCGGGCCAGGATGATAAGATCAAGCAACAGTGATTGTTTTTTTATGTAATACAAATCGTATTTAATGTTTTCTTCCAAAGGCTTGTCACGCCCCGCAACTTGCCATAATCCAGTCACCCCGGGCTTCACCAAAAACCGGCTGCGGTAAATTGTTTTATACTTTTCAACCATAAACGGCATCTCCGGCCGCGGCCCCACCAGACTCATGTCGCCTTTAATGACATTAATTAGTTGGGGCAGTTCATCCAAACTGGTTTTGCGTAAAAAAGCGCCTATGGCCGTCACTCGGGGATCGCCTTTGCCGCGGGGGGTTACGGCATACTTGGGCGCCTCCGCATACATGGAACGAAATTTAAAAATTCTAAACCGCCGCCCCAGATAACCAACGCGTTCCTGGCGAAAAAAAACCGGCCCGCGGGAATCAAGTTTGATGGCCAGCACGATCAACAACCACAGCGGGGAAGACAGTGCCAAGGCCGTCAGGGAGACCGTCTCGTCCAAGACGCGTTTGGCTACTTTATACCCGCCGCTGATCTGGCCTTCGTCCAAGTGCATGAGGGCGTCGGCCACGCCTTCGCCGCCGGGAGTTTTCAAACCCGTTAAATCAAACGCTTCGCTCACATGACGGTGCGGAATGCCATGTTCTTCCAAAATGGCGGACAATTCCAGCAGGTAGTGATAATTTTTCACGGTCTCGGTGATTATCACCCCGTAAATCCGGCTTTCGCGATAAGGCTTCAAAATCGCCTGCTCGACTTTTTGGCGCCAAACTTCGGAACGCTTGCCGCGCTCCGGGGGCAAAACAACTTCCCCGGCGATTTGATATCCCAGTTGGGGATATTGTTCCAGTACTTGCCGAATGGCCTTATTCTTTTTTTCCGACCCCACCACGGATACATACTGGCGGTTCCATCCCAGGGTGCGCATTCGCTTGATGGCCGAATAAACCGCATAGCGGGCAACCACCATCAGCAGCGATGCCAATGCCCAAAACAAAACAATCAACACCCGCGAACGTTCATACAATTTTAAAAAAAACGTCAAAACCAGGGTGAGCAAAAATGCATACGCCAACCCTTTTAGGGCTTTGGCATATTCCTCGAACATGGATAAATCACGCACATCCCGGTACAGCCCCTGCTGATAAAAAATAAGCATGCACAATCCCAGAAAAATGCCGAACAAAGGCAGATACTCATTAAAGGGCTGAACGTGAGTGAACATGGGCAAAGGCCGCCGGATAACGTAAGCCAAAGCAAACGCCGCGGTGAGCACCGCGAGGTCGCAAATTGCCAAACCCAAACCATAGATGTGCTGCTTGACTTTTTTCAGCATGCCTGTTTCCGCTCCAAAACGCGTTGATAAAATTCATGCAACCGGTCGGCCAAAAATTCCCAGGAACAACGTTTCTCGGCAGCCTCGCGCGCCGCGCGTCCCATGGCAGCACAAGTTTTTTCATCGGCTGCCAAAGCCCACGCCGCATCCGCGAATGCTTCGGCATTGTCGGCGGCCAGGCGGCCAATGGGTTCTGTCTTGAACAAGTGCTCCATCTCCCCCACCGGGGAGGTCACAATCGGCCGTCCCATGGCCATATAATCCCCGACTTTGTTGGGCCAGCGCCCGATATTGGCCTGCTTGCGCGCAAACGGGAGCAAAAATACGTCCGCGCACCCCATTGTCTGGGAGAGCTTTTCATACGGTACTATGCCAAAATCCAAAATCGCTTGGCCCAGCTTTTCTTTTTGCACCCACTGTTGCACCAGGGGCGACGGTTTCCCGGCCAGCAATAACCGGGCCTCCGGATGCGCATGGTAAATGCGCGTAAATGTTTCCAGCACGAGTTCCAAATCAAAATGGACAAACCCCATGAATCCAAAAATTTTCCACTCCGGAGCAAGTCCCAATGCCCGGCGCGCCTCAAGCTTGTCCACCACGCGCAGATGCTCAACATCCGCACCGCTGTGCAGCTTTAAAATGGTTTCCGGTTTGACGCCCAAACTTATGGCGCGGTTTTGCAAGGCCGTGGAAATGACCGTGGTGGCGTCGGCCAAGGTGCGGAAATGCTCTTCATACCAGGTCTCGACGGCCCCAAACGTCCATTTGATTAATTTGTTGCTGCGTTCCTCAATAATGCCCCCGCGCCCCCACCAATCGGCCCAGTCCAAAACCAAGGGTATGCCGCGTTTTTGCAAAACCCGCGCCGGGTGAATGACGACCGGGCGCGAATCAAACGCATGCACCAAATCATATTGTTCGTGCTTAAGAAATTTCAGCCGTTGCCGCAGATCGAACAAATCCCAGCCCGAACGCCCGATGCCCCAAAGCCAGTCCGGAAATTGCACCACCCGCACGCCATGAATGATGCTGGTTTCTATTCCAAAACGTTGTTTGGGATGAATGGTGAAAATAGTAACTTCATGCCCGCGCCCGGCCAAATAACGCGCAAAATGAATGCAGCGAAAAAAAGTCGAACGCCAAATGACATTGTGATTAAGGTATAAAATCCGCATGGAAACCGCTGTAATCCTTTCGAACTAATTCAAACATATTCACCGCAGAGGCGCAGAGAAGTGATTGGGAAATATAATCTGTTTCCCTAAAAAAACACTCTGCGCCCTCTGCGCCTCTGCGGTGAGTCTTTTTGGGGTTCAATATACACTAGGAAAATAGATTTAGCAAACGTTTCAGCCTTTGGAAATAGGGTGAAACGCCTCTTCCCGTTACCTTTGTTTTTGCATGATGACTAAATCGATTTTAATCCGGTCGGCAATTTTCGCGTGCCCTTCATCCGAAGGATGAAACGCATCCGATTCTCCCCAGGGGGTTTGGATATGCGGTTTGGCATGATTATAAATTTTCTTATACAAATCAGACAGAGAAGAAAACTCCCCGCCCACGGATTGCGCGGATCTTTGAATGGCCTCATCATACTTTTTCCCATCATCCCCGCGCCAAACACCCAGGCATAAAATCAATGCCCGGGAATTTTTCCGGCGTATTCCGGACACCAACTTCTGGTAATTTTGCTCAAATTCCTCGAACGCGGTAACCCCGACATCGTTGGTGCCCAGCTCCACCACCACCGCGTCCACCCGTTCATCCACGGCCGCTAAAAAATAGTCCAGGTTGCCCGCGTCATGCAACAGCTTCACCAACGCACCGGCCTTACCCCGCACATGCAATGCGGAAACACCCTCTAGCCCAATGGCTTTCTGCACCAGGTTTAAGAAACATTTATTCCGTTGGGTCGCGTAAAACCCCTCGGTCAAACTATCGCCGATAAAAGCCAACGTGTATTTATGCTTGAGGTCTGCTTGGGTGACGCGGAGTTCCGCGGATTTTTTATTTGTTTCGCCATTTCCCGCCCACACGCTTAACCCGAGGCTCAGCCCCGCGATACCCAAAAAAAATGCCAACAGCCGCTTCTGATTTTTTCTCTGCATGATTTTCCTTCCCGAGTTTAATGTGTGGTTAAGGAACATACGCCCGTAAAATCGCGAGTTTCCCCTTGGTCCGGTGCCCGGCGTTGTCGGTAATCACATAGATATAGATGCCCACCGCCACATTCAGGCCTTGATCGTTTTTCAAATCCCACTCAGCCCGTCCCGTGGCATCGGCCGATGAAAAGGCGCGGACCTGCCTGCCGTCGAGGGTAAAAATCGTAATTTGGGCATCCGGTGTCAGGCGGATAAACGCGATCCGTTTTTTCCCGCGGGCAGTCTCTTCGCGCCAGGGATTGGGATAGGCAATCACGCGGCTCAAATCCGATGCTGTTTCATAAACCGGCGTAATCGTCGGCGTCACGGTCGTTGTGGGAATAACCGTTGGAGACGTGGTGGCAGTGGCGGAAATGGTGCATGTGGGCGTGATGGTAAATGTTACTGTCTGGGTCGCGGAAATGGTGGCCGTGGCGGAAATGGTCGGAGTGGCGGTCACGGTAGATGTCCGGGTACCGGTGGGAGTCACGGTAGGCGTAAAGGTTGCCGTCAGCGAAACTGTGCTGGTGGCCGTGTACGTTCCGCTTGCCGTGCGCGTGGGCGAGGGGGTAAATGTCACGCTGGCTGTCGGCGTGGGTGAAGGCGTCAACGACGCCGTGGCGGTTTGCGTTATGGTCGCGGTCCACGTTATCGTAGGCGTGGCTGTCACCGAAGCCGAGGGGGTAAACGTGGGCGTATTCGTCCCCGTGGCCGTATAGGTCGCACTGTTGGTAGGTGTTGCGGTCACAGTCGGGGTGGCCGTGGAAGTTGATGTGCGTGTAGGCGTATTGGTGGAGGTAGCGCTGGGAGTTGCTGTAAACGAAGGTGTCGCCGTGCGCGTGGGTGTGCCGGTCAGAGTGTTGGTGCGGGTAAGTGTGTACGTGGATGTGGGCGTGGGCGTGGATGTAGGCGTTATGGTTGGAGTAAAAGTTCTAAAGTCACTCAAGGAACCATAAACATTAATCCGCCCATAACCATGATAGGTTGGCGGCTCGGTTTGGGTGGGCACAGGTTCGCAATAGTTCAAGATCAGCGGCCTTAAGTCCCCCCGCATGCGGGTTGGATCCTGAAGCCACAGCAGGGCGGCCAAAGCTGAAACTTGCGGCGCGGCAAACGAGGTCCCATCCAGCGCGGTCCAACCCCCGCCCATGGCAGTCGAGGTCAAACCATAATCAAAATCCCAGCCGCCGTACGACTGCAACGAGCCCCCGGGAGCCACGCATTCCAAAAGCCCGGTTGGATCACTGAAATTGGAATAATATGTTGATACATCCATGGAATCCGAGGCTCCAACACTTAATACATTTGCATAACAGGCAGGATAAAACGGGTAGGTTTGCAAGTTGAGGCCGTCATTCCCGGCAGCACCGACAATATAACAGTCTTTCCCAGTGGCATAATCGCACGCAGATTGCAATACCGGAGCATCAACATAAACACCCAAACTGCAATTAATGACCTTGGCTCCATTATCCGCCGCCCACCTTATGCCGTTGGCCACATCGGTAATATCCCCGGAGCCAGTATAGTCCAGGACTTTGACTGGCATGACTTTGATACGCGTATCCCACGCCGTGCCCGCCACCCCCGAAGCATTGTTGCAGGCGGCAACAATGGTGCCCGCCACATGGGTGCCATGCCCCCATACCCATTGTGAGCCGGTAGTAAGATTATCATCATTGGGCTCGGCGGCCGGTGTTATGACATTATACCCGGTCACCAGGCGCCCGGAAAATTCCGCATGGTATAA
Source organism: Candidatus Goldiibacteriota bacterium (assembly GCA_020052235.1). Taxonomy (GTDB): domain Bacteria; phylum Oederibacteriota; class JAAXVQ01; order JAAXVQ01; family JAAXVQ01; genus JAAXVQ01. The sequence goes on along the minus strand of JAGVPM010000034.1, from coordinate 15,133 downwards.
ATTAACCCCAGTATCCACCACGGCCACGATAATGTCGCTGGTGCCTTGAAATACAAAATTAGCGTTTTTGGCCGCATCGGTTTTCGTGCGGTTGATCCACCACTGGGTGTGACCGTCGGTGTAATAGGGATCATTAAAGGCGCCATTTGGGGTATACGTAGTCGAAAGTGCCGAAGCCACGGCACGCACCCGGTAATTGGGGCTGACGCTTTCCACCAAGGGATTGGCGCGCAGCCGGGCAACCATGTCCAACACGTTTTGGCCAACCGGAACTTGCAGGCGTTGAAACCCAAGCACCTTTTCCCCCACAGGATGGGTCTGGTAATGTTTGTGAAAAGCCGCCACGGCGCCAACGCGGTCATGGACCGCAGTGGAAACCATGGTACCGAAAGTTTTCAAATCCGCGTCCGATACTTGCTCCTTGAATTTCACCACGACTTCTTGTTCTTTGAAGGAAGGATTAAGCTCCGGAGGCACATGGTTGGCCCGGGCTTTTTCATGCGCGGAATAAGCCCACCCCGCCTGGGCCCTAAGCATCACCCCGCCAATTGCCATAGCCCAAAAAACCATGCGTCTCATTGAATCACCCAAGGAAAGTATAACAAGCCACTATGGATAAGTTTATCGCATAAAAGCGGGCATCACAAGCGGATATCCTTGGAAATTGCCCGTTGGTAGAGACGCAAAATTTTGCGTCTCTACGATTTTGTGGATTCGGATTATTTCCGCGTCTGCGGCCAGGTGTAATAATTCAAGCTTTTGATTTCCCACGCTTGCTGCGTAAATTCCCGGCTCAACCCAACAACAGCCGGATCGGTTTGCGGTGCCTGCACCCCAACGTAAATGACTTTCAACAGCGGATTCGCGGTTGCGGCCTGGTTGAATTCATCAATGCTTAAAAAGCTACATTTCGCGCCATAATACGTGAAACATTTCCGCTGCCAGGCATTCAGGGTCAGCACCCGGGTCTCCTCCGGATGTTGGTTCAATACTTGAACCGCGGCGCGGTAATTTTCTTTTTCAAACGCGGAAAAATAATAACGCACTTGCTGAACCTGAACCCAGATATACAAACCGCCGAAGGCCGCGGCCAGTGCCATGCCGGCCCAAACCCAGCGGGGCAAAAACTTTCTCAGGCCCACTTGCAAACCCGAAAACCCCGCAGCTAAAAAATACAGTGCCCAGGGCCACCAGGCTGAAAAATAACGCCCGGTATGAAACGGCTTGTGATACGTCACTATAAAATAAAATATAAACGTAAGTGCAAACCCCAGCAGGATCAACCCGTGTTTCTTGCGCTGTTGGGCATCAAATAAATTCAGCAAAGCCAAGGGCATCACAACCCGGGCAATTTTTCCCGCCAACTCAAAACCCGAGCCGATTTTCCAGGCATGAAACCATAAATTTTCCATGGCAAATTTGAGCAATTCCCTGGGCTGGGTTATAACCAGCCCGGTGCCGACGCCGCTTTTCAAATTCATGCTCTGACCCCACATCACCCCAAACCAGGGTGCGTAGCCGATGCCTATAATCAAACCCATTCCCAAAACCTGTTGCCAACGTTTAGGGTGCTGTTTGCGCTCCAACCAAGCCATGACCAGCAAAGCCATGCCGGTCCCGGCCACGAAAAACAATCCGATCAAACTGGAATAAAGCAGCAACAGGCTGCCAACCGCATAACCCGCGGCATACGGCTTGTGCAACCCGTGGTCCGGGGTCTCCCAAAGTTGAAGTTGAAAATATAAAACCGACGGTGCGAGCACTAAGATGGCCGCATACATCCGGAGTTCCTGCGAATAATAAATTCCGTACATATTGAAAGCAGCCAGAAAAAATGCCAGGAAGGCCCAACCGCGATGCTGGAGCAAGTTGCGGAATAATCCCCACACCGCGCCCAATGCTAAAACCCCTAAAACCGCCGAGAGGATTCTCAAATTTCCATCTGTCAGGGGAACGCGTAAAAGATCATGCGCCCACACTTCCATGCGCAGCAGCACATAATATAATGGCGAGTGCAAATCCCAGGTCGCCACCCGGTGCACCACTTCCCACAACAAAGGCCGGTCCAGCACATAAACCGCGGTATGGATTTCGTCCTGCCACAGGCTTTGCCGGTTCAAATCCCAAAACCTGGCCACAATTCCGCACAGTGCGGTCAAGGTCATGCCTGCCCAAAAAGCCAATTTAGTCAACCGCGCTTTATACATGTACCGCTTCCTTTGATATACTTATTTAGGCTTTTCGCTTTTACTATTCCCCTCCCCAGGATTTGGTGGGAGGGGGCGAGGGGGAGGGGGTAAAAAATTTATGTTTAAAAACTTTATCCCCTCACCTACATCCTCTCCCACAAGGGGAGAGGAATATGCTTTTCTACAGTTACTACTATCTCCCAAACAAAATACGGCGGGCATTTTTCAGCCGCCGGGGGATTTGCTTTACCCCGCCCAGGAACGCATACCACAGGCACAAGCAGCCGTATTTCAAACTACGCTCGAAATTAATTGAAGATGCCGCTTCAAAATATTTGGTCGGGCAGGATACTTCACCAATGGAAAACCCTTCCTGAATCACGGCAATCAAAAACTGGTTGTCAAAAATAAAATCATCGGAAAATGTTTCAAACGGGAGTTTTTCCAAAACCCGGCGATGGTACGCGCGGTATCCGGTGTGATATTCCGAAAGTTTGGCCCCTAAAAACAAATTTTCCAGCAGGGTAATAAAACGATTGCTGATGTATTTGTACAGCGGCATGCCGCCTTTTAAAGCGCCGCCGCTTAAAATCCGGGAACCGATCACCATATCATAGACATCATCGGCAATGAGCGAGCACATGGAACGCAACAGCTTCGGAGTGTATTGATAATCCGGATGCACCATAACCACGATGTCGATATTTTTCTTCAGCACTTCGCGGTAGCAGGTCTTTTGGTTGCCGCCGTAGCCTTTGTTTTTCTCATGGATGTAGGTTTCAATGTTTAAGGCTTGCGCCAACTGCGCCGTCGAATCCTGGCTGTAGTCGTCCACCAGGATAATTTCATCCACGACGTTTTTAGGTATTTCATCGTAGGTGGCTTTTAAGGTTTTATCCGCATTATACGCAGGCAACACCACTGCGATCCGCTTGCCGTCAATCATTGATTTTCATCCTCCAAACTGATTATATTTCATTCAAAGCGCGCATAATCCCACAGCACCGCGCGCGTCCGCGCCCATTTATGATACCGTTGCGCGCGTGTATAACGAAATTCCACCAAATTGGTTCCCCGGCGCCATCCTTGAGCCGGAAGCGCAAGCCGGTAGTCGCCCCAGCCCGCATGGACGTCCAATTTTCCGGCAGATATTCCGTTCACCAAAATTTCCATTGCCTGAGCCGCAACGGGCTGCATGCGCGCAAGCATAGCCGACGGCGCCTGCGTGCGCACGGGAATCATCAAGGTTGAAAAATCGCCCCGGCTCCAGATGGCGTCATGTTGTTCGCCCTGATCATCGTCTTCCCACCAGCCCTCGCCCAAAAACATCCGGGTTTCGGAAATGCCGAATTTTACGGTCACGGCCTTTGGGTCCGCCTGGGCTGCGGGATTTTTCAGTTTCCAAATATGGACTTGATAAAAATCGTATTTCTTCTCCACCTGCTGCGGCAGCCAGGCTTGATCCCCCGCAGGCAAGCGTGAAAAATAACCGTCAAAAACATCGCCGTCCGCCAGCCAATACTCGTCGAAATATCCGGCAGCCAGAATGGTTTTTAACAAGGCCGCATTTTCCGCGACCTGCGCCACCGGCAGGGACAGCACGCCTTGCTGTTGTGCATGATAATCCACGCCTTTTTTCACCACGTGATTCAAACACAGAACCAGTGAATTCGGGGAGGCATTTTCATTTAACGCGGCCACGCCTTCGCGCCACTGAGGTTTCACGTTCTCAAACCCAAACCGTTGCTGGTCAAATTTCGTTTCCGTTTTATAGGCCCAAGCCATGGGACCGAAGATCAGCAGCATGCTTATCACGCCCGAAAACAAAACCCAACGTTCCCTTTTAACCGGATCGGCATTCATTTTTTCAAGCAGCGCCCTTAATCCGGCGGACATGCCCGCTGCCATCAGCAAAATGACCGGCGGCTGAATAAAAATCAATTGGCGCACATGGAAAAAATACCCTTTCCATAAATCCAGACCAATCACGCACCCCAGCAGGAATAATGCGCTTACCGCGATTCCCGCGCTCCCTGCCCGTTCGGGTCCGGATTTAAATAAACCGGTTCCCAGCACGAGCACGAGCAGCCAAGCCGACAAACCCCCGGCCAAAGTACGCAGCGCGGTTCCCAGCAGCGGCCACTGCCAGTGAAACGAAGCATAGCGAGCTTCCTTGGTCAGGTAAATCAAGGCCGCGGGAATGAAAGCCAATAGAGTAATTCCAAAAACCCAACTCATCCAACGCAAAGCCGCACTATTTTCTTCGGCCGACTCGTGCCGTCTTTGCCAAGCAATCAAAACCCAATGGCAAACCAGAATTAAAAAAGTGTAATAATGAGTATACGCGGCGAGGACCGCCACCCCCAGGTAGATCAGCCATGCCGATTGCTTCTGCGTTTTGAGTGCGCAAACAAAACGCCACCACAGCGATACTGTCATTAAAACAAACAGGCCGTAAAACCGCGCTTCCTGCGCGTAGCGCAATTGAAACACTGAAACAGCCATGCCCAAGGCCGTGAACCAGGCGATCTCCCGGTGGCGGGGATAAACGGTTCGTGCCCAGGCAAAGGCCGCGGCCACGGCCGCTGTGCTAAAACCTGCGGCCGACAGCCGCAACCACGTTTCACTGTTGCCTAATTTCAAAATCAAGTGTTGAACAACATAGTGCAGCGGCAATCCGCCCCGGTGAACCCGCACTCCGGCCAGCATGCTTAAAAAATCCATGCGGGCATTGAACCAATCGAGGTACTCGTCCATCCACAAACTTTGCGCCCCCAGGTGGTGCAAGCGAAGCAAAAGCGCAGCCGCAACCAAAGCCCCCAAAGCAAGCCACGCCCGGCGGCTGAAAAAATTTTTAATCACAATGCCGTTGGCCGCGGCATGGTTTCATTAAATAATTCCAAAAGTTTCGCTGCGGTATTGTTCCAAGTGTAGGTTTGAATTTGATGTTTGCCTTTTTCAACCAAGCGGCGCTGCAATTGTTTGTCCGACAAAAGTTTCTGCAATTGTTCGGCAATATGCTCCACATCCAGGGGATCGCAATAAAGCGCCGCGGGACCGCAGACTTCCGGCAAGCTGGCCACATTGGATACCAAAACCGGAGTGCCGCACGCCATGGCCTCAATGGGCGGGAGGCCGAATCCTTCATATAAGGAAGGATAGGCGAATATTTCAGCTGCATTGTACAGCAACGCCAATTCATGCACGGTCAGGTAGCCCAGAAAAATCACATGCTCCTTGGCCTTGTGGATCAGGTCCATGATGGCGGTGTTTTTCCATCCCGAAAATCCGGACAGCACCAGCTTGCACTCTTTTTTCAAAGCTTCCGGCAATTGCAGATAAGCGGTCAACAACCGTTCCAAGTTTTTCCTGGGTTCAATGGACCCTACAAAAAGAATGAAACGTTCGGGCAAATGGTGCAAGGCGCGGAAAGCTTCCACGGTTTCTTTCGGATACGGCTTGAAAATCGACTGGTCATACCCCATGTAAATCACGCGCACGCGGCCGGGGGAAATCCCAAGCTCGCGGACGATCTCCGCTTTAATAAAATGCGAGTCGGTGGTAATGATGTCCGATTTCAACACCCGCGGATAAAACGTGCGCTTAAAATATTTTACCCGGTCATCCGGGTGCCACTCGGGATGGTGATGAAAGGAAAGGTCGTGCACGGTGGTGATAAGCGCCTGGGCGTGAATGCCGCTGGGAATATAGTTCGGTTCGTAATACACGTCAAATTTCATTTTAAAGGACAAAGCATTGTGGTAGCGCTCGATCACGTTTTTGGAAAATTCGCCCAGCAGCGGGATTTTTTTCAGCATGGACTTGGAACGCTGCAGGGTAATGAACTGAACCTCATTGTCGATATTGCCCGGTTCCTGGGAACTCTGCAGCCGGGAGGAATAATAACCGTAATAAAAAGTATATTGGTTGACCTTATCCATATTCAGCAACGCCTGGGAAATATTGAAAATGCAGTTTCCAATGCCGGTCTGGGTGGAAAGCAGCGGGATGGCGTTGATGATGATGTGCATCAGCGCTCACCGAAAAGCTGAGCCACGCGCCCTGCCAGTTCCCGCAACGCTGGTGTCCCCGGCTCGGCATGCAGTACCGCCAATTCCTTGCCCACGCGGTCCATCAATTGATGGACCGGCTGCCAGCCCTCCAGGGATTCAAAAAAAATCCGCCAAGCATCCCTTACCCGGCCGGTTTGCGCGCCGCCCGCTTCCCCATCCACCGGCGGCAAGGCCGGTAAAACCGCGACCGGGCCGTAATATATTTTTTTCAAACTTTCATTGAGGCTCTTGTCCAATGTCAGAATACCGAGTGCTTTTAATACAACACAGTTTATTTCAGGCAGCTCGAATAATATTTCAGCCGCGGTTTCCGTGGTTTTCCGTTTTTTACCATTTGGCCGGGCTTCAGAATCCTCATGAACCCCGCTCTGAAATCCGTGGAACAGGATAATTCCCGGTTGCCGTTCCGCGATCCCGCAAATTTCACGCGGGCACAATTCATACCGTGAAGGATGAATACTGAAGATCAGGCGGGCATATCCGCTGCCGCGTTGCGCCGCATAGGAACTTACACGCTGCACGCCCTGAGGGAGTTGGGGCCAATCCTGGGCCACTTCGTCCATAACCCAAAAATCCACTTGATCGGATTCCGGCAAAAGGCCGCTCATTTTCCGGCAATACTCCCATACGCAATTCCCGCCGGACGCAGGTACAAACCAAGCTAGTTTCATGCCAGCAATCTCCCCACCACAGTATCCCAGCCGATGTTCATGGCGAGCAATCGTTCCTTGCCGCCTGCTCCCATGTGCGCGGATTTGGCCTTATCCAAATAAAGCCGGTCCAAAGCTTCGGCCAGCTGCCGCGGATCCGGATCCGTCACCCACCCGGTTTTTCCGGATTCGACAAATTCCAGCGGCCCGCCGGAATCACGGCAGGTGATCAAAGCTTTCTGGGCGTAGGCCGCTTCCAAAGTTACGTAGCCGTAATCCTCGTCCAGGGGGATAAATAAAACACCCAAAGCCTGGGCGAACAACTTTAATTTCTCCTCCCATGAAATCCATTGCGTCAGCAACCGCACTTTGGAACTCAGCCCGTATTTCGCAATGGCCGCGTGCAGGCGTTCGCCTTCGGAAGGCACATCGGGTTTCCCGGCAATCATAAGTTTCACTCCGGTTTTTACGTACCGCATGCTCTCAACCGCCAGCCACTGGCGTTTGATATGATTGATCCGGCTGGGATAAAAAATATAATCCCCGCAGGCTTCCGTTTGATACTGGTCCGCATTATCCAATGGCGGGTACAAAACTTGCGAGTCGATTTGATTGTATTTTTGCAGGCGGCCGGTCACGCGTTTGGAAATGGTGAAAATGGCTTTCGCTTCGGGTAAATACGTTTGATCCGCCTGCACCACCGCTTCCCGGGCATTTAAACCGTGCGGTGTTTTAGGCATGCCGCAATAGGGCGTATCCCACAAATCGTACATTTCCCGGTATTGATGCAGCAACCAGACAACTTTATTGGCGTGTGGAATGCAATAAACCGGAAATTTTAACGCAATGAAGCGGTCGATATTTTCCAATTGCAGAAACCGGCACGTCAATAGGTTCTCAATAATCTTATGCGGCGGATGGATTAAAACCGGAATGCGGATATTAACAACTTGATGGCCGTATTCCTCCAGCTTTTGTTTTAGCCCATTCTCGAGCACTTCAGCCCCGCCGAAAATAAACGGAACGCTGTGATTGGCAATGGCGATTCTCATGCGAGCAGCCTCTCCACAACTTCGTTCCAATCGTGCTTCCGGCGAAGTTGCCCGGCCAACGCACGCTCGCCCATATGTTTGCCGGCCGCTTGTTCCCGGTATATCCGGTCCAGGGACTTCGCGATGTCTTCCGGCACGGGCTTAACCGCCAAGCCCGTTTGTCCTGGTTCCAGCCATTCCAGCGGCGCCCCGGAGTCGCTGCACGTTAAAAGCATTTTTTTAAACCGCCCCGCCAGCCAAGCCGCCTTCACGCTGTTTTCGTCAAAAGGAATATGCAGAACCCCAAAACATTGGGCCATGATTTCCCCGGCTTCCTTTTCCGGGCAGTCCGGCGATAAAAATTTGATTTTCGATTCCAGCCCGTACTGTCGAATCATCTTTTCCATCTGTTCCCGCAATCCGGGATCGGGACTGGGTGAACAAAACACCAATTTCACCGGGGAGGCGACCCAACGCATGCTTTCCACTGCCAGCAGGGGACGGTTCAGCTTCTCCAGCGGGGCGTAAAATAAAAAATAGTCCCCGCAAATCCCATCCGGAATTCCGCCCTCCATCGGATACGCCGGGTATACCACCCGCGCGTTTATGCCGTGACACTGCTTTAATTTTGCAGCCGCGTTGCGCGAGGTTGCAAAAACGGCATGCGCCGCGCCCAGTTTTTTTTTATCCTGATTCAGCAAAAGTTCGCGGATGCGCCGCAGCGCGGGTGTTATGGTCCCGGTTTGATAAGGTGTGTTCCAAGCCCGGTAAAATTCCGGCAAAAATTCTCCGAACCATACGACCTTATGCGGGTGCTGGATAAAATAAGCCGGAGCCCGCAACGCAATCAGCCGGTCCCCATAGGCGCTCAAATCCAACAATTGATACGCCAGAATCTGCTCTAAAATTTCCGGGGAATTATTGGAAAAAGGCAAACGCACCCACTCGACTTGATGCCCGCTCCGCTGCAAAGCCCCGGCTATTTGGAGTTCGCCCGCGGCATGATAAAGCTCTTGGGCCGAACCAATTTGTGTCGCAAGGATTATTTTCATCTATCCATTTCCCGTTAGCTGACGCTTTCAGGGAAACCACAGGTTTCCCTGACGCGGACGTACCGTCCGCTGTTCCTTCCTATCTTGGTTGGGGTGCTTCGCCCCCAATCCCCGCCTCTGTTCTAGGATGAGGCTTTAAAATTAATTTTTTCCCGGATTACCACAAAAGGTTTGGGCCGCACTTGGGAATGGATCGCCCCGATGTACTCGCCGATCACCCCCAGGAAAAACAACTGAATGCCCGAGAAAAAGCAGATCAGCACCACCACGCTTGCAATGCCGGGGGCTTGGAATTTCCAGAAGAACAACTTCATAATAATATACACCACGGCCAAAATAAAACTTAAGGCCGCCAGGGATACGCCGATATACGTGCACATGCGGATCGGCACAATGGAATAACTGATGAAGGCATTGATGGCATAGTCGATGAGATAGCTCAAATGACTTTTGGAAAAGCCGCGTTTGCGCGCCCGGCGGGCATACACGATGCCGAATTGTTTGAAGCCAATGGAAACAATCAACCCCCGGACATAGGGTTTGAAATCATCGATTTTTAAAAGTTCCGCCACGACCTTGCGGTCCAAGAGCCGGAAGCCCCCGACATTTTCCGGCAGCGGTTCATTGGCCAGCATGGCAGTGATGCGGTAAAATAATTTGCGCATGAACAGCATAAGCGGGTTGTCCTGGGTCTGGGGGCGGATCCCATACACCACGTCATAGCCTTCTTCCCATTTCTGAATGAACGTGGGAATCAAATCTTCCGGATCTTTTAAATTGGCGTCAAAACTCACCACCGCGTCGCCGGAGGAATATTTATACCCCATCAGCTCGGTCTTCACGGGCCCGAAATTTTTGGAATAAGACAAAATTTTAACCCGCTTGTCCTTGGCCGCGAGTTTTTTCAAAAGCACCAGGGTATTGTCCGTGCTGCAATTGTCCATGAAGATATGTTCATACTCATAGCGCTTCGCAAACGGGGCCAGGGTTTTCTTAATGGCCTCGTAAACTTCCTGCACCATGAGCTCTTCATTGTAAACAGCCGTGATGATGGAAATCAGTTTCTTTTTCATATCCGCTCCGCCTTCTTCAAATTTCGGTTACTTGCGTTTTAACCAACGCAGACTTCAAATTCAGACTGTGTTTAGAGGGCTTAATAAATTATTTTACAGCAAAACTGGAGCAATTGGCATTCCAGTCAGATTTTATCTCATCGGCCGAAAGCAGTCCTTGGCGTATCCACAACTTCCCGATTTTACCGTTAAATGGATGTTCCTGTTCGATATTATTCCCGATAAATAAAGGACGTTCGCTATTCTTCCAAGGTATGGCAAATCGGGCTGTTTTTATATGCACGCCATTGTGGTAATAATGAATCGTATTGCCGTTCACAGTCAGGACAATATAGTTCCACTGATCCGCCGTAAGATTAAAGGTCACTGAATTATTGGGGCTTACACCCGAGGAAAATTCATATACCTCTTTTTGCAGGGAGGCCTTCCGCACAATCCATCCCTTGCCTGTAGCAGGATCAAAATCACTTGCGATCGTTGCATGGTCCGCTTGTTGTTGGGCAGGCTTAACCCATATTTCAATTGAAAATTTCTCAGGCAATATCATGCGCGGGAAAAGCACAACCTCAGGATATCCGGATTTTAAATCAGGGGCATACTGCAATAGAAATTCATCCTTGCCGGTTACAAATTTGGATCGCTCATCCCCGGTCTCAATTTTCAACAGTTCCAAAAATTTTCCATTTCTGCTTTTATCGGCAATAGCATACATAACGGGCTGGGGCAGCGTATTCAAAAAAATATAAGTTTCTAAATCAATAAATACCGGGTATGTCGTATTAGTGCTAAGAAACGCGTGAATAACATCGAAATCTTTCTGCAATATAATCTCCCCAGGCCCCGGAATATCTAAAACAGAAATCGTTTGTGATTCTGAATGCAAAATAGCGGATTTCATCCAGGTATCCATAAACACTTTTCCCCAGGAATGAGTATGCTTTTTTATAAGCATAATATAATCATCCAGCACACATGAACTTGTTTGAAACGACATTAATCCCCGATTAAAAAAAGATTGTATTTGATGGCCTTTTTCAAACACACTAACAAACGGAAGCGTAAAAACAAATAAAATGAGCACAAAGTAAGGCGCCCGATCAAAATCTCCGGTTTTTGAGGCAATAATTTTCTCCCAGAGAACATCAGCAAAGATGGTGACAAGTATCCAGGCCGGATATGATACCGTGACCAGATTAAAATCATGACTTCGACCTTGGTAGTAAGAAAATACTCCGATTCCAAGAATCGCAACAAAAAATATAATCACGGCTTTGAAATCTGCTTTTTCAAGTGGGTGAATAATATGCGAAAGTGAGTAAAGCAATCCAATTAGATAGATCGCAACCACAATCCACCAAGGATGTACTGGCGGCATGGGAATCATTGCAAAACCATTTTCATAAAAAAGCTTCTGGTAAAGCGCAAACTCAGCAAAATTTGGAAAATGGCCACTTCGGATAAACGCATAAAGGCTATAGATAGAAACAACCACAACAACCATACCTATACTCTTGGAAATGTGTTGTAGAGATTTTTGAACTTGACGCCATCGATTATTCGTGCCTGAAATCAGTTCACTGTAGATAAGCGCTAAAACCACGGAAAAAAACGCAACCAAGCCGGTATCCATGTTCCATAAAAACCCGCATGCAGCGCAAAACAGCATCCCATAATAAAGATAAGCGCGGGGTTTTATAAAATAATTTGTAATTAGGAAAAGCATGAGATAGGTAAATAAAAGGCGTATGGGAAAATATTGATAATATGGGTCAAAAAAACCAGTAAAAATTTTTACTTGAAACACGGTATAAATAACGGTTAAAAATCCCAGAAAAGCAATCATGCGATTTTTAACTACCTGTTTAAAAACAATCCACAACCCAAAAAAACAAAGCCCCAGCAACAGACTCATCAGAATTGAAAAATTTAAGATCGTTCCCCCTACAAGCCGCAAAATTGGTTCTAAAAAATGAGGATACAATCCATATTGACTAATACAATCTACCAATAACGTTTTTCCGCCCAGAACCTGTGACACGGAATAGAACACGGCATCAAAATGATTTCCAGCACCCGGATGTACGTTTTTATTAAATATATGCGTTATCACCACAACCCCTATGACGACAAACGCCAACATATCAAGTACGCCACTGCCAATTCGGGAGGACAAACTTTTTCCAGAGGAAATTATGGACTGACTCGAAAATAAATAGATACCGACAATAAAAAAGACCGGAACAACCAAGAGTACCCAGGGCTTTTTAATCGCTTCGCTGGCGCCGAAAAAAAGCGGATACTTCCCTAAAATTCGTATTGCAAAGGCAAGTATGCCAATCACGCTACCCAAAGAAAGGGTCCAATAAAGCAACATGAGCGTGGATGATTTCAATTTACACCATGCAAAGAGCCTGCTAAACAAATTCCAAAAAAGCAGTACTAAAAAGGGCGTTATAACGACGCTAATAAAAAACTGCATCCGTTCAACAGGCTCTGGACGTACGCCTACACGACAGGGTTCAATAAAAAAATTAACCGCTGCCGCATTAACGTAAGGGTGATATAGTTGTAGTATCCCATATACAATGCCATAAATACATGCACTAACACTCACAAAAGCCGCCAAGCCGACGAGGAACGTAGTTCGGCTTATTTCAAGCGGGGAATTTCCCAGTGGGGAAGAATAGCCAGTTAGCGTAAAAATACGCAGCATAAGCACTATAAACAGACATAAAATTCCTACAATCACCAATCTTATTATGGTCTTTTTTAAGGAGTCATCGAAAAACCGATATTGCAAAGTAAAGTCAGTAATCTCACCGTGGAAACGCCGTGTTTTACTAAATCCCGTGCCAATGGCAATATCATCAATAAAATAGACAATGGAGGGATCGCTCACGTCTAGAGTTTTCTGGTTATTGATATAGGCTTTAATATTTCTCTTTTTGTCAATGGCCACCCGGACCGTATACCACTGCCCTTTTTGTACGTTAGGAATAAGGGTATATCCCTTAAACCCCGTTTCGATCCCAGCACCAATTGCCATGCCAAATGATCCAGTCGGTAACAATTCCATGCGTATTCCGGAATTTGCCGCTGAAGTTTGAAAAATATTGCCATAATCGCTTAGCTCCTGCGCTTTCATTTTAAACTGGATGGTTGTTTCAACCAGAGACGCATTTTCACTTTCCGAATACTCTTTGACTCGCGAAAGCAAAGGGTCGGTTGCCGAGCTGTTGTATTGGATATTTGAAATTGTATTTGACTTTACCAGTTTATCCGGCAATGCCGAATACAGAAGAACTCCCAAGAGTATAATCCCCACAAAAAACAGACTCAGAATAAAATATTTTTGAATCCGGGCACCTCCGGCTCCCTGTTGTATCCTACGACCGCTGGTTATCCCTAAATAGGCTGCTATGCCCAGTATCGCGATATCGGCTAGTATTCCGAAAAATAACCATCCGTGCTGAATCATTTTTACCTTATGCTCTCTTGGTAGATTTATTTATAATCATCTATAATAAACCACTGCCATTAATTTATTGGCTACGGTGGAACCATTATATGCTGTCCCTGAAGGACTCGTATATGCATACATTTCAATAGTATATGTCGTCCCACCTGATACGGGTTGTGCATATTGGAGAGCGAACGAGGATTTACCAACTCCACCCACACTCGGCGCAATTACTTCTTGGCCATCCACAAGAATTCCATTAATGTTAATGCGTATAACCAAATAAAAATCCCCTACACCGGAAGATAACGCTCCTTTACCCCAAATAAATAGCGTACCATCTTTTGCAGGTGTAACCGTTAAAGTCGCTGAGGTAAGCGATTGGCTATTTGCATTAAAAGCCCGATCAGCCCCAATCGTATACCAAGTCTGCGTGACCGCATTATCCGCGATTTTTTCCGTGGTAATGCTTTTCACAGGCACGCTCAAGGCATACGGCACACTTTTTAATGGCTGCCTGGGAGTCATCTCCGAATCAGCACCTACTTTGATCCCGATCCAATAAGGATTGTTAAAATCCACACCCACAGGAAACACCGTGATTGACCCTAATGCGACACTAAAATAGCCATTTTTAGTTTGCGCATCCTCTACTTCCGTCCATAAGGGCACAGTGGCTGTGGCGGAATCGTACAAACGGATAGTAATGGCATATGTCCCGTCCAGCAGGGGATTGCCGCCTAAATCCGTCAATCGCGCCTGATAGTTGATGGTCTTGGGTACGTCCGCCCATACCAACGTGCTCAGACTTAAAAACAAAATACAAAAAATAATTTTTCTCATAACTCGCCCTCCGTTTAACTAAGGTAACTTTTTTTATATTTCGCCATGAATGCTTTGAGTACTTTTTCAATATACTTCATTTTCTCAGCTGTAATGCCCGGGTACACGCCGATCCAGAAGAGCTGGTTCATCACCTTGTCCGTGTTCTCTAGCGTGCTCACCACGCGATACTTGGACTTTGCGTAGGCGGGTTGCTTAATCAAGTTCCCGCCAAACAGCATGGCGTGGCAATGCGGTTATCTTCGAGGTGTTGGACAATATCCGCTCCTCGAGATCTTTCATATTGGCATCAAACGTAACCACCGCATCGCCGGAGGAATATTTGTACCCCATCAATTCTGTTTTCACGGGCCCGAAATTTTTGGAATAAGACAAAATTTTAACCCGTTTGTCCTTGGCCGCGAGTTTTTTCAAAAGCACCAGGGTGTTGTCCGTGCTGCAATTGTCCATGAAGATATGTTCATACTCATAGCGCTTCGCAAACGGGGCCAGGGTTTTCTTAATGACCTCGTAAACTTCCTGCACCATGAGCTCTTCATTGTAAACAGCCGTGATGATGGAAATCAGTTTCTTTTTCATATCCGCTCCCCGGTTCTTTTTCGGACCTGAACGTCTTTTCCAACCATGTGCCCACTAATTTTTATTTCGATTTTATTTAATTAGATTCCTCTCCCCTTGGAGACTGTGTCACAACGTCTGTCCACAGCCTCTAATCACATTCCCCTCCCCAGGGTTGGTGGGAGGGGATGTAGGGGAGGGGGT
>JAGVPM010000073.1 GCA_020052235.1 Candidatus Goldiibacteriota bacterium | reverse complement strand
TTATATAATTTCGAACCCCCTCCCCTACATCCCCTCCCACCAACCCTGGGGAGGGGAATGTGATTAGAGGCTGTGGACAGACGTTGTGACACAGTCTCGCAAGGGGAGAGGAATTTTAAAAATAAAAAAGGCCTTTTCGCAACAGAAACTTATTACTCACACTTCGAGCAAACCTTCTATTCGTGACAAAATGGCCGCAGCCAACTCGGACTTTAACCGTTTGGACAAAATTTGTTTGTGGCCGCGCGCATCCAGCAACAACGCGGCTGAGGCTTCGGCAGCAAAAGCATCGTGCTCTCCGCCTGCCGCATTAACCACAATCAAATCCAATTTCTTGCTCTCCAATTTCTTGCGGCCCGCTGCCTCCAGATCCGGAACGCTTTCCGCTGCGAAACCCACCAATATTTGCCGGGTTTTTTTTTGGCCCATTTCCGCCAAGATATCCGGATTGGGAATTAATTCAATGTTTGGTTTCATTTCATGCTTTTTTAATTTTTGCTCCGTAACCGCGGCGGGCCGGAAATCCGCCACAGCCGCGGCGGCAATGACAATGTCGGTTTGCGGAAACAAAGCCATGGCTTGGGCATGCATTTCCACGGCCGTGTTGACGCGGATGCAGCGAACGCCCTCGGGGGGCGTTAATGCAACCGGCCCGGAAATCAGGGTAACATCGGCACCGCGCCGCCGCGCCGCTTCGGCCAAGGCATATCCCATGCGCCCGCTGGAACGGTTGGATAAAAACCGGATCGCATCCCACGGTTCGCGGGTGGGTCCGGCGGTAATCAATATGCGTTTTCCATTCAGGGGTCCGGCAGGCACCAGCAGGGCATGCACGGCGGCCAGGATATCTTCCACTGGGGCCAGTTTGCCTTTGCCCTCTTCGCCGCATGCCAGCACGCCAACGCCTGGATTGACAAAACCATGCCCGAGATCAATAAGTTTTTTTACATTGGCTTGGGTCAGGGGATGTTCCCACATGCGGGTATTCATGGCCGGGGCCCACAGCACGGGGGCCGGGGTATCCAGCAACAGCGCGGCCAGCAAATCATCGGCGCGCCCCTGCGCGGCGCGGGCCAGGCAATCGGCCGTGGCCGGGGCCACCACCACGGCTTCGGCCCACTGCGCCAGGGAAATATGCGGCACCGAAGACGCCGGGTCGGCAAATAAATCCATGGCCACGGGGCGCCCGGTCAGCGTGCGGAAGGTCAAGGGCGTGACAAAGCGGGCGGCATTGGCCGTCATGACCACCGACACCGTGCAGCCCTCCCGGGTCATACGGCGCGCGAGGTCCGCGGCCTTGTACGCCGCGATCCCGCCGCACACTCCCAGAATCACCCGCCGCCCGGACAACATGCTTGGAGCCTTAGGCTTTTTCAACGGTTGGTGAATTTTTATCCGCCACGTAATGCTTCATGGCCGCGGTGGTCACTTTTTCGTTTGACTCGCGTTCCACCTGAATCTCGCCGTCGGAAATTTTATTGGCCGTGATCGACATTCTCACCACAGCTTCATACTTGCTGCCGATTTTTTCCAAGATTTTTTCCAAATCCAAATTGTGCGTGCGCATGTTCGACTTCCTCCTGTTACGCCCGTTTCGGGCGCTCTAAACGCTTTGGGCGTTTGCTGCTGCTTTCGCCGGTCCTCAGCCGTTCCGCGGTAATGATCGCCCGGATCTGCGTTACGGCTTCGGCCAGCGTGTTGTTGACCACCTGATAATCGTACTGCGGCGCCAGCGCCATTTCCCAGCGCGCGTTGCGCAGCCGCTGGCGGATGGTGCCGCGGCTGTCCGTGCCCCTGCCCTGCAGGCGCGCTTCCAAAACTTTAAACGAAGGCGGCTTGACAAAAACCAAAACCGCGCGCGGGTCCTGGCGTTTCACGGCCAACCCGCCCTGCACATCAATCACCAGCAGCACATCGCGGCCGGCTTTTTGATTTTTACGCACCACCGCAGCCGGGGTTCCGTAACGGTTGCCGTGCACCGAAGCCCATTCCAAAAATTCCTGCTTGCGGGCAACGCGGTCAAACTTGGCGTCATTAAGAAAAAAATAATCCACGCCCTCGCGCTCACCGGCCCGCATGGGGCGGGTGGTGGCGGATATGCTGCGCACCAGCCGCGGGTCCTTTTTCAGCAGCCGGTTGCAGATGGTGGTCTTGCCTCCCCCGGAAGGAGCTGAAATTACAATCAAACGTCCGCGCGGTTTCATTTTTTCTTGTGCCACTTTCCATCCGGTTCGGGCTCCGCCCCGGAAACAGGCGAGGGACTCAGGCGCTGGGAAATGGTCTCCGGCTGCAACGCGGACAAAATCACATGATCCGAATCAGTCACAATGATCGCGCGCGTCCGCCGCCCGTGAGTGGCGTCCACCAATTTGCCCGAACTCTGCGCTTCCTCGCGCATGCGCTTGACCGGGGATGAATCCGGGGCAATAACGGCCACGATGCGCTGGGCTACCACCACATTGCCGTATCCGATGGGGATCAAGGTTAAATCCATGCGCCATCCTTCCACGAAAATCCGTTGCCGCGCCCGCGGGCGCAGGGCGGCTATTCGATGTTCTGGACCTGTTCGCGGATCTTTTCCAATTCTTCCTTAACCGTCACCACCCGGTGCGCAATCACCGCATCCATGGACTTGGACCCGATGGTGTTGATCTCACGGTTCATTTCCTGGATTAAAAAATCCAGCGCCCTGCCCACGGGCCGGCGCGAAGTCAAAAATTTAGCGAATTGCACCACGTGCGAATTAAGCCGCACCAACTCCTCGGTGACATCGCACCGCAGCGGCGCGGTGTTTCCATTCTTAAGTTCGGCTTCGGGGCGCGCACCCGCCGTATTGGCTTTTTGGCGCTCATTTTTTTGCTGCCGGATATTGGCCAGCACACGAACCTCGATCTCCTGCCGCACACGCCGGATGCCGCGCAGCCGTTGCCGGATGTCAGCCACCAGCCGCTTGCCCTCCGCGCTCCGCATGGCCAGCAGGCGCCGCACGGCTTTGGCCAGCGCCAGGTTCACCAGCGGCTCGATGCGGTCCACGGGCAGCGGGCGCGACTCCAAACGCACTACCTCCGGAAACGCCGCCACCCAACGCACATCCGCCGTATCGGCCAGGCCCAATGATTTGCTCAAATGCCGAAACGCAGCCGCATACTGTTTGGCCAAGGCCGTATCCACCACCGGCACCTTGCGTTCCAAGGATGCGGCAGAAATCTGCAGCCACACTTCCACATGCCCGCGTTGTAAAACCGAACGCAGGCGTTCTTTTATTTTATGTTCCAAGGACCACAACGGCGCGGATAAATTCATCACCGCTTCGAAATAACGGTGGTTCACGGATTTTAATTCCAGCACCACCGCAGCCGAAGCGTTCTTCGCTTCGCCCCGTCCATACCCCGTCATGCTCAAAGCCATTCGTCATCCTCGTGGCGTAAATTGCGCCGTTCAAACCAGCGGTGAATCACCATGGCCAGCAACATCCCCAGGCCTAAAAAACCGAATAAATAAATGTACACCTTGTCGGCCAATGAGGGCGTCGTGGCGGAAAATGAAACCAGCGCAACCAAGGCGGCCAAAGCCAGCAAGCCCAAGCCGAGAACTATCAGCCTAAATTCTGCGCGTTCCGCCAACTCGGGCGGCTTCGGAACCGGTTTCATATATACGCTCCCGGATGACTTTTTTGGAAACTCTATATTTTATCAGTAAACCGCAATTTGTCAATTTCTGTTCAATATTTTTTTGGCCTTAAAAAACAAAACCGGGAGAACCTTTCGGCTCTCCCGGTTTTATGAATATTATTACAGCTCAACCTGCTGGACTACTTCTTTTTCGCTTTTTTCGCAACCTTCTTCGCTGCCTTCTTCACCGCCATTTTTTCACCTCCCCTCGTACTTGTTGATTTTTTATACCACAATATGTTGGGTTGTGAAAGTTTTTTTTAACAATTTAGTGATTTTTTTTACTTTTATTTTTTCTCACCCAAAAATGATAAAATTACTTAATGGTAACTTTTACCATTTTGTCGCCACGGCGAATTTTATCCACCGCATCCTGGCCTTCCGTTACTTGGCCAAACACCGTATATTTGCGGTCCAGGAAATGCGCGTCGCCCAAACAAATATAAAATTGGCTGCCTGCCGAATCCGGATCATTGGAGCGGGCCATGGCCACGGTGCCTTTGACATGGGGGCGCGAATTAAATTCCGCCTTGATGGTATATCCCGGGCCGCCCATTCCATTTCCATTGGGATCGCCGCCCTGAATCACAAAACCCGGCTCCACCCGGTGAAACGTCAAGCCGTTGTAGAATCCCTGTTTGGTAAGTTTAATGAAATTTTCCACGGTCTTGGGGGCATCGTCTTTATAAAAACTAAACACGATGGTCCCCTTTTCGGTTTCGATCACTGCCTGTGAATCTTGCGCTTGATTTTCCATCTTAGCCGGCGTGCTCCCTTCATTGGTATTGGATTTTACGCTTGGTGCGCTGGCGCAGCCCGCGAGCGCAAACGCCAACAAACTTATTCCGATCCATCCGAATTTCTTCATGCACTTCCCCTCCTTCATTAGAATGAATTTTTGTAGAGGCGCAAAATTTTGCGCCTCTACAATTTACGCTTCAGCCAATTTAAAAACCCGCCGGCTAAAATAATCTCCAATTGCCGCGCGGACAGGGGATGATTCATTTCCCAAGTTTTTCCCGTGGCGTCATTTTTGACCAATACCGTTTGGCCGCTTTGCAAACGCGTTTTCAAATCCGGCATGGATAAGGTCTGGCCCTGCTCAAGGGACGCGTAATCTTCCGGATTTTTAAAGGTCAGCGGCAAAATGCCGAAGTTAATCAGATTGGCCAAATGAATGCGCGCAAAGGATTTGACCAAAACCGCGCGCACGCCCAGGTAACGCGGCGCCAGGGCCGCATGTTCGCGCGAGGACCCTTGGCCGTAATTATCTCCGCCGGCAATGTATCCGCCCTTTAGGTCTTGCGCGCGCCGGGCAAAATCCTCATCCAAGCCCGAAAACACAAAACGTGAAATCGCGGGAATGTTCGAACGCAGGGGCAAAATTTTCGCACCCGCGGGCATAATATCGTCCGTGGTTATGTTGTCGCCGGTTTTTAGCAACACCGGACCTGCGTCTGCTTCCGGCAGGGCGGCAAATGCGGGAAGGGGTGCAATGTTCGGCCCGCGTTTGATTTGCACCTTCTCCCCCCGGGGCAACGGAAGCACCAACAAACTGCCGGCCGCTTCAGCCTTGGTTGGCATCACAAATTTCTTGGTTGCTTTCAGGGTCCGGGGATCGGTGATAACCCCGGTTAAAGCCGCGGCCGCGGCAGTTTCCGGCGAGACCAAATAAACTTTTGCTTCGGGGGTGCCCGAGCGGCCTTTGAAGTTCCGGTTAAACGTGCGCAAAGTCACGGCATCCGAGGCCGGGGCCTGGCCCATGCCGATGCATGCTCCGCAGGCGGGTTCCATGATGCGCGCACCCGCAGCAATCAAGGTTTGCAAGGCTCCGTTTTTTGCCAAAGCCGCCAGCACCTGCTGCGACCCGGGGGAAATAACCAGCGAAACATTGGGATGGACTGTTTTGCCCGCAAGCAGGGCAGCCACGGTCGCCATATCGGCCAGCGACGAATTGGTGCACGACCCGATCACCACCTGCTGCACGGAAATGCCTTGCAACTTCGCCACCGGGGCGACTGCGTCCGGCGAATGCGGCTGCGCGGCCAGGGGTTCCAATTCCGATAAATTAATTTTTATTTCTCCCCCGGTATACACCGCGCCGCGATCCGCTTGCAGGGGTGAAAAATCCTTGACCCGGCCTTGATATGCGAGAAATTTTTTAGTAACCGCGTCCGAAGGAAAAATGCTGGTGGTGGCTCCGGTCTCCGCGCCCATGTTGGTTATGGTCGCGCGTTCAGGAACCGAAAGCGCGGCCACCCCGGGACCCGAATATTCCAAAATCCGGCCCACGCCGCCTTTGACCGTCAAACGCCGCAGCACTTCCAGGATGACATCCTTGGCGGAAACGCGCGGGCGCAATTTTCCGGACAAAACCACGTTCATGATTTCCGGGCAGGATAAATAAAACGGGGCTCCGCCCATGGCCGCGGCCACATCCAAGCCCCCGGCGCCGATGGAGATCATGCCCAGCCCGCCGCCGGTGGGGGTGTGCGAATCCGAGCCCAACAAAGTTTTGCCCGGTTTGCCAAAACGTTCCAAGTGAACTTGATGGCAAATGCCGTTCCCGGGCCGGGAAAAAATTGCGCCGAATTTTTCCGCCGCGGTTTGCAAAAACGCATGATCATCCGCGTTTTCAAATCCGGTCTGCAGCGTGTTGTGGTCCACATAGGAAACCGACAATTCCGTGCGCACGCGCGGAATTCCCAAAGCTTCGAATTGCAGCCACGCCATGGTGCCGGTGGCATCCTGAGTCAAGGTTTGATCCATGCGTATAGCAATGGGTGTCCCGGGCTTGAGCCCGCCTTCCACTAAATGCGCGGCCAATACTTTTTCAGCCGCGGTCAGCGGCGTTTTACGTTTTGCCTGCGTCCTGCGGGAAACGGTTTTGCTTTTCTTCATCAGTCATTGCCCTTTCGATAGGCTTTTGGCCCTTCTTCAAACAGATCGTCGCCTTTTAAATCCACGGCCACCACGGCCGGAAAATTATCCACGTTCAAACAGTATATGGCCTCGGGCCCCAATTCTTCGTACGCCACGACGGTCGAGCCCTTGACGCGGGATCCGTAATACGCCCCGGCTCCCCCGGCGGCCGATAAATAAATTACCCCGTGCCGGATCAATTCCGAAACCGCGCCCTTGGACAGCGGGCCCTTGCCCATGACCGCCGCGACCCCGGCTTGCACCAAGGCGGGGAGAAAGCGCTCCATCCGGCGGCTGGTGGTCGGACCCGCGGCGCCGATGGCTTCGCCGGGTGCCGGCGGCGTGGGCCCCACAAAATACAACAGTTGTCCCCGTAAATCCATGGGCGGGGTTTTTCCATCCAACAGCAAATCATTCACGCGGGACAAGGCCATATCCCGCCCCGTGTACACCGGCCCGCTTAAATTGACCCACTGCCCGATGGTCAAATCCTTCAGTGCTTTGCGATCCAAAGGCAAGCTCAACCAGACGGCGCTCATAATTTCACCTCCAACATGCGATGGCTGTGGCATTCCAAGTTCACGGCCACGGGCATGGATGCAATGTGGCAGGGCATGGCTTCCACGGCCACGGACAAGGCCGTGACGGTGCCGCCCCATCCTTGCGGCCCGATGCCCAAGTGGTTGATGCGCTCCAATAATTGTTTTTCCAATTCCGCCAACACCGGATCAGCCGAAGGCGTCCCTACCGGCCGGAACAAGGCGCGCTTGGCCAGCGCCGGAGCGGTTTCAAAATTCCCGCCCAACCCAACGCCGATGATCAGCGGCGGACACGCCGAAGCGCCATTGGCTTGAATGGTCTGCACCACGAACTCGGCGATCCCGGCTTGACCGGCTGCCGGGGGCAGCATGCACAACGCGCTGGCGTTTTCACAGCCGCCGCCTTTGGCCATGACGATCAGTTTTAATCCTTTACCCGGCACGATGTTGAAATGAATGATGGCCGGGGTGTTGTCCCCGGTGTTCCCGCGGGTAATGGGATGAACCGAGACCGAATGCCGCAAACGCGCTTCCTGGGTAGCCTGGCGCACGCCTGCTTGAATGGCTTCACTCACATCCCCGTTTTGTATGTGCACATCCTGCCCCAGCTCAACCTGCACCACGGATAAACCCGTATCCTGGCAGAGGGGATGGAAACCCGCGGATGCGTGCTGCGCGTTTTCCAAAAGCAATTCAATGGCCTGGCGCCCCAACGGGGAGCTTTCTCTTTCTTTGGCCGCTTCCAGTTGCCGCTGCATCTCGGGATCAATATGGTAATTGATTTGCTTGAGTGCCGATGCTACTGCCGCCGTGATTTCCGATGCCTCAATTTCACGCATAACGCATCCCCTCCTTTTTTTCTTTCTGTGATCATTTTACCACAATCGCGCAGCGTGCATCCCTATTTCCACCATTGATCAATCTGTTGGCACAAACCGCGCACAGCTTCCGCGGATTTGGCCAAGCCGCCGCGATCCTCGGCCGTCAAGGCGATCTCCACCACTTTTTCCGCGCCCTGGCGCCCCAAAATTGCGGGCACGCCTAAAATTTGCTGGTGCAATCCAAACGCGCCTTCCAGCCAAACCGCGCAAGGCAGGATGGCTTTTTCATCGCGCAAAATCGCCGCCACCATGCGGCAGGCCGAGGCCGCCGGCGCATAGTACGCGCTGCCGGTCTGCAACAATTTCACGATTTCCGCCCCGCCCTGGCGCGTGCGCTGCACAATGGCTTCAAGCACTTCCGCGGGCAGCAATTGCGCGACGGGAATTCCCGCGGCGCGCGCCAGCGGCAAACACGGCACCATGTCATCGCCGTGCCCGCCCAGTACCGTGGCTTCCACCACGGAGGTGGATACATTGAGCGCTTCGGCCAGAAACGTCCGAAAGCGCGCCGAATCCAGC
Source organism: Candidatus Goldiibacteriota bacterium (assembly GCA_020052235.1). Taxonomy (GTDB): domain Bacteria; phylum Oederibacteriota; class JAAXVQ01; order JAAXVQ01; family JAAXVQ01; genus JAAXVQ01. The sequence goes on along the minus strand of JAGVPM010000073.1, from coordinate 1,522 downwards.
ACTCCGGCCATGCCCAGCACGCGGTTTTTCGGAAAACCCGAGGCCTTCAACGCCACGTACACCATGGCGTCCAGGGGATTGGTCACCACAATAATCACCGCATTCGGCGATGCTTTCGCCGCGCGCTCCACCACCGAGCGCACGATTTCGTAATTAATTTTTAAAAGATCATCCCGGCTCATCCCCGGCTTGCGCGGCGACCCAGACGTGACCACAATCACATCCGACCCGGCTGTTTCTTCATACTGCGCTGTCCCAGTCACCCGCGCCGTATACCCCATCACCGGAGCCGATTGATTCAAGTCCAGGGCTTTCCCTCTCGCAACACCTTCGGCAATATCCACCAAAACGACATTGCCCAAATTTTGTTCCACCAAACGCTGCGCCAGCGTAGCCCCGACATTGCCCGCGCCGATAACCGTAATTTTAGGAAGCGACATAACCCATACCTCTTTCATTTTTTCATTCGAAACCATGCTGTTGGCAAAGCAGAAGCCATCATACAAAAAAATCCGGCAAAACAAAAGAGAGAATAGAACGTTTGGCGCCTTTCCCTCTTTCCTAAACTACCGCCACCCATTCGCCGATCATATATACTTGGTGTTGCAATATCCAAGAAAACAGAATTAGGTACCAGGGAGGTACGAATGGGTCGGGCCAAAGCCTCGGATGTATTGATAGTCAAACAATTTATTTGTCAAAAGAGCCCGGATGCGGAAAAGGTTTTCCTGGAACAGCTTTCCGCAGAAGCCGACACAATCTATAAAACCGTGGCGGCCACGAGCTGGATGCCCATTGAAGCCGGATTTGAAATCTACGCCAAAGCCGCCGCCTTCCTTTACCCTCAAGATCCCAAACCCGCGCGGCGCTTGGGTTATGAGGTCAACCGGATCCAGTTGAAAGGAATCTACAAAGTCTTTATCCGCTTCGCGTCCATTGAATATATCATCAAACGCGTATCTCAAATGTGGAATACTTATTATGATGCAGGGGAAGCCTGTTTGGAAAATTTTGGAGAAACCGGCGGCAACTTGGTCGTTAAAAAATTTCCCGAGCTGGCAGCCACCCAGCGGGAATACGTGGCCGGCTTCATCCAAGGCATCCTGGAAATGAGCGGCGTTGCAAATGTCCAAGTTCAGTTGCAAAACCAGGATCCCATGGCCTGGCGCTGGTTCATTACTTTTCTCAAAAAATAAAACCCCTGCGCAAACCGGGACAGAATTGCAAAGCGGCTGCTGTGTGCATGGGATTTTACTTGTCAGGGACTTGGGGGGCACGTAAAATAAACCATGTCATATTGTTATCTATAGAGCCGTGAGGGGTGAAAAGCCATGCATGATGTTTACAAAGCAAAAACGCATGCTGAAAACCGCCGCTTTCCACGCATCCAACTCAAACTTTGGGTCCATTACCAGCTTCTGCTCCAGGGTGATTTCTCCGCGTCGCTGGAAAGCTTGGCTCAGGATCTGGGCGCGCGGGGCATGGCCATCCGCAGCGACCATTCCCTGCGGGTCGGGCAATT